>JBDQHL010000008.1:0-45576 GCA_040264895.1 Bacteroidota bacterium | reverse complement strand
TGAAAGAAAATACTTCTTTAGAATTATCAAATTTTGTGTCCGTTAGGTAAATTTCATATTCTTGATTATCTTTATCTTCAGCTAATATCAAAAGTTTGCCGTCATAATCTGTAATATTGATAGGATACCTATCATCCATTCTAAATATTGTATCTACAATTGTGCTATCCTCAACTCTAAAAAAAAGTACATAATCGTCAAATTGAGTATATCCTCTGTAATATATACTAAAATCATCATAATCAGCATGTTTAGTAAGTAATTTGAGACTACTACTATCAATATATTTATCGAAAGTCATTCCACCATCAATACTTATGGCAGAGCTGTCTCCTGTTGTAAATTGGATATGAATTGTGTCAAGAGAAATGTAATCAACTTTTTTAAAATATCTAGGGAATATTTCTGTTAAGCTAATAGTATCATTGGCAAAATATTCTCCTTGCTGAAAACTAACACCACCATCATCTGTTTTTATAAAGTTTCTGTCTGAAGTTGAAAAACCCCAATTGTTCTTGTCTTCTATATATTGAGCTGTCAAATTATCCACCAAAGGTATCATAAACGAAGTGACTGTTTCCCATTCAGTTTCATTATTTTGTTTCGTAAATATAGTCTTACCCGCTCCTGTTGCGAATATGTTTCCTTTACCATCTTTAGCAGCGTATTGGACAAGATGATAAAGCTCATGTAGATTATAGTCTTTGATTATTTCTCTTTTATTAAGCAATTGGGTAAATTTGTCACAATAAGCAACAGATAAAGTATTTGTATAACTATTAAATGCGAAACATATTAGTTCAGTTTCTGTTTCTATTACATCTCTTATACCTGGTTCATTAAGGTCATATTCAGTCCACTCTAAGCTTTCATTTAAAATAGCTAAGTCAGACCCAACAAAGAGAAATAACTTTTCCCCCTTGCTTCTTATATTAACAGAAGGAAAGCCGAGTGCTATATTTGGCAAAGGAAAACTCTCCCATTTATTATCCTTGAATATCAATAGTTCTCTATAGTTCTTATTGACTATTATTTGATTATCGATAGAGTGGATAGCTCTTAAAGTATCTTCCGCTACATAAATTGATTGCCAAGTATTACCTTGGTCATTTGAATAAAGTACCGAATCCGTTAATTTAGAGATATAAAATGTTCCATTATCAATATAGAAGTCATTAAACATATCTTCAGATATAGCTTCAGAAGTCCACCAATTGCCTTTGTCAGTTGATTTTATAAACTCGCCATTTCTAGTAATACCATATAGTATATCTTCATACTGACTTACTTTCAGAATATCATTATGAATTCCAGAAAATTCCTGTGTCCAACTCTGGAAAGTATTATCTGTTTTCAATACATTTCCATTACCTCCATAAGCTACAAAAGATTGGTTATCTAAATGTTCAATTTTAAGGTAATCAGTATAGATGTTATAATGAGACAATCTTTCATATTGTGCGCTAACAAAACTGATAGCACACATTATGAATGTTAGTATAATTATTGTATTTCTCATAAATTTTAATAATTGTTATTAATTACAAATCAGGAGTAATATTATATATATATATTTCCAAATAAAAGTTTTCCATATCCGGCTAGCTTTTGATTAATATTTATTAATGGGGATATTTAACTTTACAGTTTTTAGCGGACATGGGAGAAATATAAAATTCCCTCACTCTAAAGCAACTTTCCTTAATTATACACTCATTTTGTCATAAGTAAAAACCCAATACAATGTTCTTCACTTCGAGTTCATATAATTTTTAGTTAATTTAGAACTCTATAAAAACAAAGAAATACCAAATTGAGTAAATTAAAACCAGAAGAAGGAAGACTCTACGTAGTATCAACCCCAATAGGGAATTTCAACGATATTACAATCAGAGCACTAAACGTATTGAGAGAAGCTGACCTAATAGTTTGCGAAAACTTTAAGGAAGCTACTGCATTGCTAAAATACTTTAGCTTAGACAAAGAGCTGGATAGCATAACCGTGAAAGATGAAGGAGAACGATATCCTGAATTCATACTAAAAATTGAAGAAGGCAAGACTATTGCCCTCATCTCAGATTGTGGCACACCGGCTTTCGCTGACCCAGGAAGTCAGCTTATTAATTCAGCTATTAGCCGTGATATCGATGTGCAAGTATTACCTGGTGCTACAAGTATAATGACTGCATTGGTGCGTAGTACATTCGATATAGATTCATTCTATTTTGCTGGATTTCTCCCACGCACAACTACCGAAAGGGTTGCTGAACTTAGAAAACTATCTAAAATGGATTCGACTTTCTGTCTACTTGAAACTCCTTACAGACTAATGCCATTATTGGAAGACGCTGCTCAGGTAATACCAGACAGACGTGCTTACTTGGCTTGTAATTTAACCATGAAAAACGAGACTCACCACTATGGTACTATCTCTGAGCTATTAGAAAAGTTCAAAGAGAAGAAAGTCAAGATGGAGTTCGTATTCTGTGTAGAAGGTAATGTATCGGGTTTACCAGTTAAGAAAAGAGAGTTCGTGGACAAAAGAGCAGAAAAAATTGACTCCTATGATAGAGAAAATTATAAGTCAAAATCCGACTGGGTGAATAAGCCAAGAAAACGTGAATACGGAGACTCTAGAAAAAGAAGACGTAGCCGAGAAGATGACAGACCTGATAACAGATCGGGAACTTCTGGTTGGAGAAAAGACGACGACAGATCAGCGAGAAGATCAAGTTCTTCGGATTGGAAAAAAGATGGCGACAGACCTCCAAGAAGATCAAGTTCTTCTGGATGGAAAAAGGATGGAGATAGCAATAGAAATTTTGATGGAATGAAAAAAGGAAATGACAGAAATGAAGATAAGAATAAAAAGAATAGACGATAAGTATTCAGATTTACCACTACCAAAATACGCTACTAACGGCTCAGCAGGAATGGATGTGTTTGCCTCAGTAGATGCTCCAGTGACAATAGCAAGTGGAGGCGTAGCAATGGTGCCAACCAATTTGTCAATAGCTTTGGAAGCTGGTTACGAATGCCAAGTGCGTTCAAGAAGTGGACTTGCCGCTAAGAAAGGTGTTTTCGCACTCAACGCACCAGGCACTGTGGATAGTGATTACCGTGGAGAGATTAAGATTATATTAGCAAACTTCGGTAATGAAGACTTTGTTATAGAAAGAGGTGACAGAATAGCACAATTGGTAATAGCTCAATACGAGCATATAGCTTGGGACGAAGTAGAAGAGTTAGACGAAACTGACAGAGGTGAAGGTGGGTTTGGTAGCACAGGAGTAAAACAATGAGTAGCGAAAAGCTAAAAGTTGTTTTTATGGGTACACCAGAGTTTTCTGTACCAACACTAAAAGCCGTTGCTAGTGAGTTCGATGTAGTAGCAGTAGTAACTGCCCCAGATAAACCAAGAGGAAGAGGTAGAAAGCTAACTCCAACACCAGTAAAGTCTGCAGCTCTAGAGCTAGGACTCGAAGTATTGGAACCTGAGTCACTAAAAGATAATGAGTTTGCTGAAAAACTAATGACTTATGATGCAGATATTTTCTGTGTTGTAGCATTCAGAATATTACCAGAAAGGGTATTTACATTACCAAAGATTGCATCGTTCAATGTGCATACAAGTATATTACCAAAATACCGAGGTGCAGCACCAATCAATTGGGCTATTATCAAAGGTGAAACTCGAACAGGTGTTACTTCATTCGTATTAGATAAGAACATTGATACCGGCCAGATAATTGGGACCAAGGAGTTAGACATTACTCCGACAATGACTGCAGGTGAACTGCACGATGCAATGATGCCAATGGCTGCTGAATTGGCCGTTGAATCTTGTCATATTTTATCGAAGCCAAACTATAAATTAAAGCCCCAAGATGATAGCTTAGCTACACCAGCACCAAAGATATTAAGGGAAGACTGTTATATTAACTTCAATCTAAGTGCTACCGAGTTGAAGAACTTTATAAATGGTATGTCGCCAATACCTGGAGCTTGGACAGAGTGGGATGGCAAAAAAGTAAAATTCTTGAAATGTGAAGTATTTGACAATAAAAGTGGAATTTCTGGACATTTTTCAATGGAAAATGATAATTTCCTGTTACAAACTTCGTCTGGAAGTGTTAAAGTATTATTGATACAGCCAGCAGGAAAGAAAGTTATGAAAATAGAAGATTTCTTAGCTGGATACAGAGGAAACAAAGAAGGTAAAGTAGAATGAAAAGAATTGCTATATTAACAAGTGGTGGTGATGCACCAGGAATGAATGCACACATAAGAGCAGTTGTTAGAACAGGTCTTGCCCGCGGGTTGGAAGTGAATGGTGTAATTGGTGGCTATGAAGGCTTAATTGCAGGTGACTTCAAAAAATTAGAAAGAAAAGACACAGTAAACATAGTGTCGCATGGTGGTACAATATTAAAAACAAGTCGCTCCGAAGTATTTATGTCGAAAGAAGGAAGAGCAAAAGCTGCTCAAAACCTAAAAGATCATAATATTGATGGGCTTATTACTTGTGGTGGTGATGGTACTTTAAAGGGTGCACATGCATTATTCAAAGAACACGCAATCAGAGTTGTAGGAACTCCTGGTACAATTGACAATGATCTATATGGTACTTATTACACTATTGGATTTGATACTGCTTGTAACACTGCAGCAGAGGCAATAGACAGAATTAGAGACACAGCTGACTCACATGGTCGTGTGTTCATAGTGGAAGTAATGGGAAGGCACGAAGGACATATCGCAATGGAAGTAGGTATTTCATGTGGAGCGGAATATATATCTGTACCAGAAGCAGTTACTAACTTAGAATTGCTCTATGAAAAATACACTCAGTTAGGTTATCACAACAGAACTATTATTGTGATAGGTGAAGGCGGCGGAAAGTACAAAGGCGCTTACGAATTAGCAGAAGCACTAAAAGGAGAATATAATATAGATGCAAAGTGTGCGGTATTAGGGCACATTCAGCGTGGCGGTTCTCCTACAGTAAGAGATAGAACATTAGCCAGTCATTTGGGACTAACAGCAGTTGATGCATTATTAGCTGGCAAGACAAATGTATTAGTTGGGCGTGTTCATCATAATATTACTTACACTCCATTCCAAGAAACTTGGACAAGAAGAAAAGAATTACAGCCTTATATGTTTGACTTAGCAGAGCTATTAGCCTAATATGAAAACCTATGCTATATATGAAGCCATTGGCAAACCAGAAGCAGAAGAGTTAGCCCTAAAAGCAATTGAGATACTTA
This sequence comes from Bacteroidota bacterium, assembly GCA_040264895.1. Lineage (GTDB taxonomy): Bacteria > Bacteroidota > Ignavibacteria > Kapaibacteriales > UBA2268 > PGYR01. The sequence goes on along the minus strand of JBDQHL010000008.1, from coordinate 40,306 downwards.
AAAACTTAGGTGCTACAGTATGCGTTTCGGAAACTCTTGCTGCCAAATATGGCGACCAAAATCCAGAATTCCACGTTTGTGAGAGAAAAAATTATGATAATATTGCAGACGTAATTATCACTTTTGGTGGTGATGGTACAATCCTATCTGCAGTTAAGTCTTATATAGAATCTGACGTCCCAATTATGGGTTTCAATGTAGGTAAACTAGGGTTTCTTGCTGAGTTCGTAACTGAAGGTCTTGAAGAAACACTTAAAGATTTGATGAATGGTGACTACAGAGTTATCACTCGTAGTGCAATCGAGACTAAGGTTGATGATCAAAAGATATATGCACTCAATGATATTGTTTTAGAAAAGAGTGAGACCTCTCATATGGTTGAAATTAAAGCTTTTTCTAATAATAGATTCATTGGTGAATACTTTTCTGATGGTTTGATTATATCTACACCCACAGGTTCAACAGCATATAATCTATCGGCAGGAGGACCAGTAGTGTTCCCTTCTTCGCCAGTGCTATGTATTACCCCTGTTTCGCCCCACTCATTGACTCATAGACCATTAGTTATTCCAGATGACCAATACTTAGAGTTTGAAGTATATAGTAGAACTGGACAGCTTAAGTTAGTTGCAGATGGCAAAGTAGTGAAAAAGATAGATAATGGCGAAAAAATACGTATCCGTAAATCAGATGAAACAGTAAAATTAATAGAGCCAGAAAATAGCTCATTTTTTGATGTATTAAGAGATAAATTTCTGTGGGCAGAACACAGGACTAAAAGGGAGATAAAATAATCGAAACTTATTTAGCTCACATAGATTGGACAGTAGGGCCGGAATTAATTAATTTGGGTTTACTAAAAATAAGATGGTATGGATTACTATTCGCTTTGTCCTTTGTACTTGGATATCAGATAATATTAAAAATATTCAAAACAGAAGGATACACGCAAAAACAGTTAGATTCCCTTACAGTTTATATGATATTAGGCACAGTAATCGGCGCAAGACTTGGACATTGTTTCTTCTATGAACCTGCATATTACCTTTCGAACCCTATAGAGATATTGATGGTATGGAAAGGAGGGCTAGCCAGTCATGGTGCGGCCATAGGTATATTAGTTTCGCTTTATATTTTTGCTCAGAAAAACAAGGACATTACTTATCCTTGGATTATAGATAGAATTGTAATTGTGGTTGCACTTTCAGGGCTCTTCATTAGATTAGGGAATTTCTTTAACTCAGAAATAATTGGAGTTCCAACTGATTTACCTTGGGCTGTTGTATTCCACAGAATAGATATGATACCGAGACACCCTTCACAATTATATGAAGCTTTGGCATATTTTATTATTTTCTTAGTCCTATGGGGATATTATAACAGACATAAAGTGAAAACAGTTAGTTATTCGCTTTTTTCTAGATTCCTAATTCTGGCATTTAGTGCAAGATTTCTGATTGAATTTACAAAAGAAAATCAGTCTTCATTTGAAAGTGGTATGGCATTGAATATGGGACAAATATTAAGTTTGCCATTGATCGCAGTAGGTATTGTGTTGCTCTTCAAATCTATGAGCAAGGCAAAGGACTCCAAGAATATAACTAAACCTGAATAGTATTATTGAGTATTTGTTCCATTCCTTTTAGAACTAAATGCTCATCATATTTTACATACGGATAGTGATTAGATAGGCTTTCAATTAGGTGTTTCCCATATCCACCAGTTACATATACGTCTGGAACAGCACTGAAGGGTGAATTACCGATAGTGCTGACAATACCACCAATTATTGAATTCAAAATCCCATTCTTAATAGCATCAAATGTATTATCTCCATATCTTTTACTATCAATTGAGATTTCATCGATTAGCGGTAAACCTGAAGTGAATTCATGTAAAGCTTTAGCTTGAGTATAAAAACCAGGGAATATAACACCCCCATGACACACATTGTTTTCATCTAAAATATTTACTGTTATTGCAGTACCACAATCCACTGTTACAGTAGGCGAATCTTTGAACTTATGCACTGCTATTAGACTGAGTTTTCTATCAGTTCCCATGCCAGTGATACCTGAAAAGTCAGTGGTATCAATATTGTCTATAGATTCAGCAATATTATGAGCTTCTAGTCCCTTTTGCTTCAATTGCTCAATAATTACTCTAGAATCTTCTTCATTAACGGTTGAGTAAACTAATCTAAATATACTTTTCGTTTCTATCGAGTCCATAAATGAGTTTAGTTCATGCGAATTATATTCAAAAGCACTTATTTCATTTTTGGTGACAAATTTCACCCTACTATTACCAAAATCAGCTAATATTTTATTGTCAGAGATCATATATTACTGAATCTCCATTATTAATATTAATCTCTTCGGTATCATTTTTAGCATTTAGTGTTCCGTTATTGTCAATACTAATCACTTTATAGATTTTATTATTATTTACTATTCTTACTTGTTTGCCAATTATATTTAGTTCATTTTTCCATTCATTGAATACATTTCTTTCTAAACTATTCAAATAGGCATCTAATTTAACTTTTAACTTTTCAATGATTTCGTCTTTCTCAAATTCATATCCCAATAATTTCAATGAAGTTGCTTTTTCATAAAGTTCATCAAACTTAATTTGATTTACGTTTACACCTATTCCGAGTATAGTTTCTGTACATCTATTTCCTGAATAACTGTGTTCAGATAAAACGCCTGAAATCTTTTTATATTTGCCATTATTATCTACGACATATATATCATTGGGGTACTTTAGTTTTATTTCTCGGTTATCTATTAGCTCCTTAATAGCAGCTTTTACGGACAAGCAACCAATTATTTGATACAACATTTTGTTTCTGATAATATCAATTTTTGACTCATCGATTGCTAACGACAAATAGACATTCTGATAGCTGTTACCAACCCATACTTTACCTTTTCTACCTTTTCCTGCATATTGTTCATCTGCCGTGACGAAAAATATACTGTTCTCGCTCAGTAGCTCTCTAGCTACATCATTTGTAGAATCTACTCTCTCAAAATGGAAATGGGGTATTTCTAATAGATTAATCTTAATTTTTGTCTATTTGTTTTTATAATATTAACTTGTATCAATAGTTTAATTTATATTAAATTTATAAGTATTACAAAATATTAATTTATATGATATATTTCGTTTCCGACTTGCACTTAGGGGTGCTTCCGAGAGATGAGGATAAGTTAAGAGAAGACAAATTCTTAGATTTCTTAGATATGATTAAAGCTGATTGTGAAAGGCTTTATATGGTCGGAGATATATTTGACTATTGGTTTGATTACAAAACTGTAATACCTAAAGAATTCTATCGAACGTTAGCTAAACTAAAAGAACTTTCTGACGCCGGTATTCGAATAGAATATTTAATGGGTAATCATGATTTTGGGCATCGTGATTTTTTCTCAGATGAACTTGGTATAGAAGTTATTGAATCAGATATAGAACGCGAACACAATGGTAAAAAGTTCTATATATCTCATGGAGACGGTAAAGCAGACAATGACACTGGTTATCTGATATTAAGAGCAATACTAAGAAACAAAATTTCAAATAAAATTTATCGATTCATTCACCCAGACTTAGGTATTGGTTTAGCAAGTGGCAGCTCAAAAAAAAGTAGAGCTCATACTTCGAGTAAGGAATATGGTGAAAATGAAGGGATGATAAATTTTGCAAAAAAGAAAATAGAAGATGGGTTCGATTATGTGATAATGGGACATCGACACAAAAAGATTATCCTAGAACACAAAGGTGGAAAATATATAAACTTAGGTGAATGGTTTTTAGAACCTAGCTATGGTAAATTTGATGGTGAAAAATTTGATCTTGTCACTATCTAATTTATATTTATACTTACTGATATTGGGCAATGATCCGAAGCAATTCTTAACTCATCACCTCTAAGAACTCTACTTAAGTCTAACATATGTAAAGATTCTTTTTTTACATTTTCCTTTACACTTTGACTAACAATTATATGATCAATCGACTTCAACCTAGGATACTTACAGCTTTTCAAATCAGATGTAATGAAATCAAAATCATCATTATCTAAAGCTAAAATATTACTATTATCTTTAGCAGGACTATCGTTGAAATCACCTAACAATATCACATCAGAATCATTTTTCTCATTAATCAATTTCTTAATTGAAGATATTAAATACTTAGATTGATCTTGTCTCATATCAAAGCTTCTAGTCCTTTTTACTGGTGTGTTATCATGACGCGATGTAGCTTTGAAATGAAATGACCCAACAAAAAAATCGTACCCATTATATTCACAATAAGCAACTAAACCAGGTCGTAAGTCATTATTCCCTAATGCTATTTCATCAAGTTGATGTACCTCTAAAACATCTATTTTTTTGTCTATTACTAATGCTGTTTTTTGTTCTTTGGGGTATGAAGATGTGTAGACAGCATGTTGGTTTGTATCTAATATTTTCTGAATTGCATTTCTATTTTCAATTTCTTGTAGAGCTATAATATCAGCATCAAGTGAACTAATCACACTTGCAATGTTGTTATAGTCTTTGCCTGACCTTGATATATTGTCATTAATACCATCGCCTAACCATTTTATGTTGAAAGTGCAGACAGTTAGCTCAGCAGGTTGGTTGCAACTAAAAAGGAATAAAGCTAATAGAAAAGTTATTAATCTCATGAGAAAGTAAAGATAGATTTAATTACGTGACCTACCATTTTTGGATTTTCGTTAAGTCTTCTTATTGAATAACCATACCAATCTTCACCGTAAGGAATATAAATTCTTACTTTGTGACCATTTTCAATCAATTTGCTTCTAAGTGATTCAGTAACTCCAAGCAGCATCTGAAATTCATATTCATCAGTGCTCAGATTCTTTTCTTTGATTAATTCTTCAGCAAAATCCAGGAGTGGTTTATCGTGAGTTGCAATAGCAGGATAGTAACCTGATTCAACCATAAACTGTAACATTTCTTTAAAGTTTTCTCTTATTTTTTCTTTCTCTTTATAAGCAATATCTGGGTGCTCAATATATATTCCTTTACAAAGTCTTGTGCTGGGTTTGTAGGGTGCTAATTCTTTCAAATCATTCATACTTCTTTTCAAATATGCTTGGATTACAAATCCTATGTTATCGTACCCTTCGTCTCTTATTTTTTTATAGATATCGAGCGTTTTAGTTGTATAAGGAGCGTTTTCCATATCCAAACGTACAAAAAGACCTTTCTCTTTTGCTCTTATTACTGCGCGCTTAATATTCTCATACGCGAAATCAAAATTAATGTCCAATCCGAGTGAAGTTGGCTTTATAGAAAGATATGAATCAAGATTATGCTTATCTATAGCATTCAAAACACCCAAACTTAGATTTGTTTCTTTTTGAGCTTGAATCTCGGAAATAACGAATTCACCAAGAGTATCAATAGTTGTACTTGCGCCCTTGTCTGCCAACTTTTTTGATACCTTAACAGCATCGGACAAATCTGCACCTGCAATATATTTCTTAGCAAATAAATAAATTAAAGAACGAGGCATTAAAGGCATCGTTTTTAAAACTAACTCATTTAACATATATACCCACTTATATAAAAATTCCGAAGTTAGGAATATCCAAACCACGGAATTTAATAAATAATAGAATTAATACTAACGTATTACTTTAAGTTGTTTTACATCTTTGTATTTATCAGATTCGATAATCACAAAGTAAGTACCTACCATCAAATCACTGACATCTATATTCAGCACAGTTGACCCAATACCAGTACCAACATTTTGATTTTCTATTTTTTTGTGAACAACACCCTTCATGTCAACTATCTTAATTGTAGATTTAACAAATTCACCAAAAGAATTGTTGAATGATAAAGCTATATTGTTTTCAGCTGGATTAGGTGTAATTGAATTAATGTTGAAGTTTTCTGAGAATACTTTCACACTTGTCCCTGCGTCAAGATAGAAAACACCAGTTTCACCAATCGAAGTATCATCTCTTCTAACAGTTGCTCTCAATTGAGCTGTTTGTCCTGCTTGCAATTCATTACTAAAAATCCAATTGAAATTGTTTTCTACTACATCAACTTCGTTAGCAAAGTTTGATAGCATTTCCCATTCACCATCATCTATTTTTAGGTAAATATCAAATTCTTCTACTAAAAATTCTTTAGTGAATGTAACTTCAAAGTCAGAAAAACTAATGTTGACAGTATCATCAGCCAATGGTCTTGTAAATACTACATTTTCCATTCCTAATATAAATGGTATTTCCATATTTACAGTAGGGTTTTCAACTGATTCTACTAGAAATATAGCTTCATCAGATTCTTGGTCTGGGAAATCAAATCTAACTGATGTTATGTTAGAATTATTTTCGATTGTTTTATAAGTCTCACCATTATCTAGTGAATATTTAACATTCACATCTTCTACATTTTGCTTTATCCAGCTTAGCCTTTGTTCTGACAAGTAGCCAATTTTCTCTCCAGGCATTGGATATTCTGGATTAACAGAGAAGTCAGTCACTGTGAACGGTAACACACTCTGGTCAAATACAGAAGCGTCTGATGTAGATTCGATTCTTACCATATAACCGTTCCCAACTTCAGAGGGTATATCCCAATCATAAGTAGTATCTGTTGCAGTATTAACAACACCTATTTCTGTCCAATCTTTGCCCATATTTTTTGAGTAAAGTAATCTTGCTTGATTTACATTAGCTGCATTAAACGCAATTTTTGTTTTCCCACTAGCAAAATAAATTTCTTCACCTAGAGGTCTGATTAGTCTTATTAAGGGTTCTGAAGGTAAATTTACACAGCTTGATAGTTTCTTAATTGCTGCATCTCTAATTCTTTCTTTCATTCTAGGGTGGAATTGGAATACTATATTACCACCGATGTGACAATAACTCATTATCGTTCCATCATTCCTAGTTCTTCTATCTTCTCGGCTGAGACAAGCTGCATCGCCTACATCTTGAGCAATAGTAACACAAGAGTCAATTATTGGTTCACCAAATTGTGGCCATCCGCAAAAGTGAGTGTGAGGACAACCAAAGTTATGGCCAAACTCATGTGCCGCAACTTGAACATCTTGTGAGAAAGACACTCTTGGGAAATTCACATTACCCCTAACACCCACTGCAGAATATCCACTATTTTTACTACATAGCGTACCACTGTAAGACTGTCCACTGAATGCAATACCTAATGTTGTACTATTTGCTGGCTGTCTTCTTACATCTGCAAACAATGTAGCTAACACTCTGTCTTGAGCTTCATTCAATCTTGGTGCCCATGCGTTTCTCATTGCTTGTAACTTAATACCCAAAGACTCTCCAAAATGTTGATAATATGGATCTAATGAGGGATTATTAAAGATTGTGATGTAAGGAACTTTTATCATCATTGCAACTTCTCTATTATAAATTCTAGAAGTTGCTGACATTACATTCTCTATATAATCCACTGCTAGTTCCATTGCTTGTTCATGCTCTTCTTCTGTCATTTCAACAAACCAGTTTTCCCAATTACTGTAATTACCTTGAGTTACAAACCAACAAAACATAAGATAGTACTCGAAATTACCATCTGCTGCAAATTTAATTTCTAGTAAATCATCTTTTTGAATTTCTGAGAACTTGTTTTTTTCATATGAAATTGTAGAAGGATCGAAATCTTTATATGGGTCAATACCACATTGATCAAGTGGTGATTTATCAATTAAAGTACCGATTGAAGTTTCTGCTATATTATGTTCTACCACATCAGAACCAAGTTTCGAAAGATTAGCCGAAACATCATACATAATACCTAATTCATTTTGTATATAGCCAACTAATCCAACTGAAGAATAAGATAAGAACACATCTGATCTATCTACACCTGCAATATGTCCAAAGTATTTATCTTTGTTCTTTTTCTCATAAGTAGCTATCTCTCCATCCTTATAATACTTGATTTCCACATCATCAGTAAGCGCACTGTTTTGTTTTGACAAAATCAAATCTACCTTATAATCAGGTCTGATTGGGAAGTTTTTCACTATAATATGGTTTTCACCACTATTGAATATTTTTTCAGCTGTATTAGCGTTAAGATCAAAGTCAAATCTATTCAAATCTGATTGGACTAGACTTACTTTCTTGTCGTAAGATATGAATGAAGATGCTTCAAATTCTGTTGCTCCTGCAGCAGTTGTCTTAATTACTGCAAGTGCTAAAATTAGCAATATTAGTTTAGTTGTTCTCATTAATCCCTCTAATTATTATAATTTAGTCTTTTTTCAATTTCTTGTACCACTTTGTCGTGGATTTCTTTTATTTCTTGAGATGCATCCAAAGTAACGAATCTATCTTCTTTTTCAGCTAGTTTTTCGTATCCATCGATGACTCTATTGTAAAATTCATCGCCGGAAAGCTCCATTCTATCTTGCTCTTCATTAGTTCTTCTATCTTGAGCAATACTTCTTTCTAATTTTAAGTAAAAGGTTATATTAGGTAAGACACCATGACTACCAATTTGGTTACTCTTTTCTACAATTTCTAAATCCAAACCTCTTCCATAACCTTGATAAGCAGTTGTAGAATCATAAAATCTATCGCTTAATACTATTCTACCTTCTTCTAACATTGGTTTAACTATACGCTCAACTAGATCTGCTCTGGCAGCTTGGAAAAGCAAAAGCTCTGACACATCAGAAACTTCGAGCTTTTTATTTAGCAGTACACCTCTAATATGCTCTGACAACTCTGTACCACCAGGTTCGCGTAGGGTCACTACTTTGTGTCCGTTATTTACCAAATATTTTCTAAGCAATAATATTTGTGTGCTTTTTCCGGAGCCATCTATGCCCTCGAATGTTATAAACATAGTTAATCCAATTTTAAAAAACTTAAAGTTATGGAAAATATGGCAATTATTTAAATTTTATTTGTCATTCAAATCTAGTAAAATTACAAATTCGCCTTTGTACTTTATATCTTGTAAACGGTTTTGAATATTGTCTATTGTGTCGAAAATATATTCCTCATACTTCTTTGTCAACTCTCTTGCCAAACAAATCTTAAAATCTTTATCAGAATATTTCTTCAAGTCTTTAAGCAATCGCTTGATCTTGTTAGGTGATTCGTACATTGCAACTGTACAATTATTATCTAGTACATCGTGCAGAAAATTCTTTCTTCCTTTAGTTGATGGAACAAATCCAACAAATTTGAATTGATGGCAAGGAAAACCACTTCCACTAATAGCAGTAGTAAATGCACTAGGACCAGGCAAGGATATAACATCTATCTCTTCATCCCTACACTTACGAACCAATGGGAAACCAGGATCTGAAATTAATGGAGTACCTGCATCCGATACTAAAGCTATTGACTTGCCAGTTAAAATCTCACTTATTAAGAATTCTAACTTTTGATCTTCATTATGCTCGTGGTGGCTAATCATTTTGGTATTAATCTTGTAATGGAACAACAATTTACCTGTTACTCTTGTATCTTCACATGCTATAACATCTACACCTTTCAGTATTTTTATAGCTCTGAAAGATATATCTTCCATATTACCTATTGGGGTGGGTACTACATAAAGTGCCGGTCTAATTTCTTCTGCCATTCCTTTGCCTTATCTGTTTAAAAAAATTCTTAATCAATGTGGCTGACTCTAACTCACACAATCCAAATTCAACACTACATCGGTGGTTTAATGAGTCGTTATCTACTATGTTCAACACACTACCACAAGCCCCAGTTTTTGGGTCTTTTGTAGCTACAAATAACTTCTCTATCCTTGACAGTACGATTGCACCAGCACACATAGAACAAGGTTCCAAAGTTATATACATTGCACAGTTAAGTAAATGTTTGTGTCCAATTTTTTCCTGTGCTTCTCTGATTGCTAACATTTCAGCGTGAGCTGTGCTATCTGAATGCAATTCAACCTTGTTGTGCTGACTTGCTATTATCTGGTCATTATAAATTATAACGCAGCCAATTGGAATATCATCATGCTCCTGTGCATTTTTTGCTTCCTTTATCGCTAAGGTCATATAATATTCTGAATTCAAGTTTTTTATCTATAATTTGAGTTTGTCTTAAATTATTTTTTATTTGTTGCGTCTTCGCAGTTAGTTTAAAATTAATTAAAATGTGACTTAATATGAGTAATATGTTAAAAATAGCAATTGTAACAAAGAACTGTGAATCTATTGTGGGCACATTTGGTTCTTCTAAATACTTCAAGGTATTCAGCGTTGAAGATGGAAAAGTTGTGTCGGATGAGCTTAGAGAAGTTTATGTAGATAAGGCAGACGATGAAGTTCCACAGCTTATCTCTAAAGATAGTGGTACCAAAACTGGTAAATTTTCCCTCAACATAGTTGATGCAGCTAAAGATAAACACATGAAAATAGCTAAATCAATATCTGACTGCAATGTTGTAATTGCGCGCGGGATGTGTGCTAACGCTTGGGATAGTGTAAAGCAATTTAAAATGGAGCCAATTATTACTACTAACAAAGAATTTGAACAAACAGTTCATCAATATTTGAACAACAGCTTAGAAAACCACGAAGACAAAATCCATTAATTTTATATGTCTAATAAATTAAAACATTTTGACTTAGCTATCATAGGTGGTGGTATTTCAGGCCTATCCGCTACTCTTATTATGTCTGCAGCAATCAAAGATAAGAAAGTTATGTCTGGTAAAACAGTAGCTGTCTTTGATACAGGTGGATCTGATGCTCTGAAAGCAAAATTTTATAACGCCCCTGGTGTAAAATCTGGGATTAGTGGGAAGAAAGCCATCAAAAAACTTCGCGATCAAGTAGAGGGTTATGGAGTTGCCAAAACATATAATAAAATGGTCACTCAGATAGAAAAACCAGATAATGGATTTATAATAACAGAGAAAAAGGGCAAACAATACCAAGCTAATACTTTACTAATTGCAACTGGATTCAGGAGATGGAATATTAGTGGTATGGACTTACCACTAAAAAAGTTCACCCGAACAACAAATGATTCCAGAGTGGCGATCGATCATGACAACTACAAAGTCGATGACAATATTTATGTTTGTGGCCTATTAGCAGATGTAAGTTCACACTATCCAATAGTAGCAGGAACAGGAGCTCAGGCAGCTATTAATATAATGCACGATTGGACTGGTGAATGGATAGTAATTCACGATAAGTGATGAATCTAAATAAGTTTTAAAAAAGAAAAACTTAAAAAAATATAAAAAAACCCTCCGAAAGTTTGAATTTAAATTCCCATCAATTATATTTGTGAGTTCTGATGTGATCAGAGTAGTTTTTTTACAATTTGGGATGTGGCCAAGTGGTAAGGCAACGGTTTTTGGTACCGTCATACGCAGGTTCGATCCCTGCCATCCCAGCTAATACACTTAACAATATAAAATGTCTGACATTAAAATTGCTTCCGGAAGATCGAATTTATCTCTATCAAAGAAGGTAGCAGAGGGATTAGGCGTATCATTAGCTGACACTTCAATTAAGAATTTCAGCGATGGTGAAATATGGGTTAAGTATAATGAGAATGTAAGAGGGGTGGATTTATTTATTTTGCAATCCACTTTCGCACCTACTGACAATATCTTCGAGTTGCTGATGTTAATCGATGCAGCCAAAAGAGCTTCTGCCAGTAGGGTTACTGCCGTTATACCTTACTATGGGTATGCTAGGCAAGACAGAAAAGACCAACCGAGAGTCGCAATTACTTCAAAACTACTTGCTAATTTGTTGGTTCGTTCTGGTGCTGATAGAGTAATCACTATTGATTTACACTCTTCGCAAATACAAGGATTCTTTGATATACCGCTGGATAATCTTTACGCTTCTAACGTATTGGTCAATGCTATAAAGAAAATGGGGGTCAAAAACCCTACTTTAGCTTCTCCTGACGTTGGTGGTGTCAGAACAGCAAGAGCTTATGCCAAAAGATTGGACGGTGATTTAGTCTTAGTTGACAAACGTCGTTCGGATCACAACCAATCGGAAGTGATGAACATAATTGGTGAAGTAAAAGGTAAGGACATAGTCATATTAGATGATATGATTGACACTGGTGGCACCTTTGTTGGTGCAGCCGAAGGGTTGAAAAATGCTGGAGCAAAACGAATAATTGGTGTATGTGTTCATCCAGTTTTTTCTGGACCAGCAATTGAAAGAATAGAAAACAGCGATGCAATTGACAATATGATTGTAACAGATACTATTCCATTAAGAAAAGAATCGAAAAAAATAACAGTAGTTTCAGTAGCTGATTTGCTTGCTGAAGCAATTATAAGAACTCACGATAATAGATCTGTGAGCTCTCTATTTGAAATTGAAAGATAATATATAAACAGGTTTTTAAATTATGGCTTCTATAGAATTAAAAGTAGCTGAAAGAGACGCTAAGAATACTAAAGCGAAAGACGTTAGGAAAGAAGGTAACATTCCAGGTGTTTACTACATCAATGGTACTGAATCTATTCCTATTACTTCAAACTTCAAGGACTTGAAACCAGTTGTGTTCACTTCTCTTACTAGAGTTGTTGATTTAAGCATAGAGGGTGGAGAAACTAAAAAATGTATCCTAAAAGAAGTTAAATTTGACCCAATCACAGATGAAATTCTTCACTTTGATTTAGTTGGATTGACTGCTGGAAACAGATTAGTTGTAAATATTCCTATTACTCTTACTGGTCAATCAGTTGGTGTTCGTAATGGTGGTATCCTTAACCACGTACTTCGTAAAGTTAAGGTAAGATGTTACCCTAAGGATTTGGTTGAATCTATTGAAGTAGATATATCAAAACTTAAAATTGGTGAATACACTAAATTAAATGAGATCGACCTTGGTGAGTTGGAAGTTGTAGTTAAAGACAACGCTGTTGTCGCTGCTGTTACTCGTCCTAGAGTTGCTACTGCTACTACTGCTGAAGGCATAGAAGAAGGTGAAATTGGTGATGAGTCAGCTGAGGAAGGCGAGGAGTCTTCTGAAGGCGGCGAAGAGTAAAAACTCGATTCCAATTTAGAAATACTATAGGGTATTCTTTGAAAAGAGAATACCCTTTTTTATTACTATTATATGACAGATGAAAGAAAAATTTGATTACATATTTGTTGGTCTTGGTAACCCAGGAGCCAAATACCAAAAAACTCGCCACAACATTGGTTGGTTAGCTCTATACGAATTCGTACTAAGAAATGATAAGGACTTCAACCCATCAGCTAAGCTACAAGCACACCAAGCAAAAGTAGAGATAAATGGCAAAAAAATACTATGCTTATTGCCTACTACATATATGAATAATTCTGGTGAGACCGTTATAGCGGCGATAAAGAAATACAAAGTGCCAACTGAAAACATTGTAGTACTTGTAGATGAATATAACTTCCCACTTGGTAAAGTTCAACTCAAGATTGGTGGCAGTGCTGGCGGACACAATGGATTAAAATCTCTCCTTTTTCACCTTGATACAGACCAATTCTACAGACTACGAATGGGAATCAGTAAGAACTTTGGGCTTGGCGAATTAGTGGACTATGTTCTGTCAGAGTTTACGGAAGAAGAGTGGAATGGTGAGTTAACAAAGTCCATTCTCTATACTGTGAAAGCTTTGCACTATATAGTAGAAAAAACTCCTCAGTTAGCAATGAGTGATGCCAACTCTGGTAGCTTGTAATCACACCTCGGTCTCTTTCCATTTACCCTTAGTGAAGAGCCACAAAGTGAACAATCCAACTGCGAATTCTGAAATGAACATACCCCAAAACACACCTGACTGCTGCCAGTTGAATTCAATCACGAGCAAATAAGCTAGTGGTATTTGGAAGAGCAAGGAGGAAAATTGCTTTGCGAATGCTTATTTTGGTATAATCAGCTTCTGTTCCCTTTATAGCATCGACTAGGTTTTCCCAGAGTGATTTTTTCACAATAGGAGGAATATCTTTTTGATCTGGAGTATTTTCGGACATTAATGGGGTTGTATCAATTTATTATTTGACACTAAATTAGTCAAATAAAGCATATCTTACAATCAAATAATTTTAATCGTTAGAATAATTATCTATAATACAAATTGCCGTTCTTTGTTTCGGTTTGGTTCAGCTTACCATTAACGACTAATTCTTTTAACTCTTCCTCGGCAGCCATTCTATCTTTCTCAGATAGGGTTGAATATTCTTTAGCAGTAAGGGTAGGATATATAATGAGCAGGGAGTCTAAATCTTTTGGATAGTCTTTCTTTTGCGGCTTCAGTCATAAAGCTCCACATTGTTATATTTTTCTTTTCTAAGAATAACATCTCTCTCATTTTACGCATAAACTTGGCAGCTTTGTCTTTACCTTGCATTTCGGCTGCTTTATAAGCCACTGATGGAGGATAAGAAGAGGCAAGTGGATTTTCTAACCACACATCGCCATCTATTGGCATATCATAATACTTTCTTGCTTCATCCCAGTGTTTGGCTACATCTCTCGGAGAATTTATTCCAACTCCCCTGCGGAAGCTCCAATCTGGTAGCAAACCACCCATTCGGTATTCTATCTCTATTACATCGCCGTATTCTAACTTTAGCTTTCTTAGTTGTGGTTCTATACCCCAACATGAAGAGCAAATAGGGTCTGTAAAGTAGATTATTCTTACTGGTTTGTCGGTTTTATTAATCATGTTATTATTTTGTTCAGTTGTACTATCAACACCACATAGGCCTTTATCAAAATCACAAACTAATGGGTTCTGATTAGCATTCATATTATTCTCATTTGATACTATTGCAATAAAAAGAAGTAGTAATAGCAATATATATTTATTCATGTGCATAATCATTTGACGAGTATAAGAAATTATAATTTAGCTAAAATACACAAAAAAACCGAGATGCAATCGCTCACACCTCGATTTGGAATTATAAAATATAATCAAAGGGTTATTTCACTACTGTTATCTTACCAGCTGTTATCATTTCACCATTTCTGATAACCAATATATATTGACCAGAAACAAGTTCATTTGATTTCAGCTCATAAGTGTTCTCACCAGCATTAGTAGTGATGCTTTCGCTAAATACTACATTGCCATTGATCGAAATCAACTCTATGTTAGCAGTGCCAGCTTCGCCAGTAAATCTTACAGTCGAGTTGTCTAACACAGGCATTGGGCTAACAGTTAGACCATTGTCATCGAATGAATCATAGTCAACGCTTGTAGTTGCCTTAGCCGTTAATTCAATATCAGAACCAAAGTCTAACGATTCAGAGTAATTGATTTCAACTTCTTCGCTATATGGCTCATAACCAACTTTGCTAATATCAAGAGTGTAAGTGCCCTGTGCAATTGACTCCATTTCGAAATCACCATAAGTATTGCTTATGCTATAATCATAAACTTTACCTTCTGCACTAGTTAAAGTAACTATAGCACCGCTTATTGATTCAGAATCATCACCACCACCTTCACCAGGTGACATTCCTTTCCATTTCTTGATTAATCTACCTCTGAATTGAGCAATACCACGAGCAGCACCTTTCTCAAATTCAGCATGAACTATATTGTGTTGCACAGCAGTCATATTCTCATCTACACCAATTACTGTTGCATCTTCCCAAGTAAGTGACGCTACATCGCCAGTAACATAATAGCCAGGTAAGTAAGTTCTTTCGTTTGGAAGTGATAGCAATACATATTTGCCATAGTTAAGATTACCAAATCTATAGTTACCATCATCAGTTCTAGTTACAGCTTTGAAACCATTGCCATCTACAGAAAGTGCAATTACAGTTGACTCAACTACTTCATTTTCTTCTGAGCTTACGCTACCAGAAATCATTCCGTTCTCTATTTCTTTCTTGTTAAGCTTGAAATCAACACCACTCTTGTCTTCTTTTAAGAAGATGATATCGGCTTCAAAATATGTAGCAGCCCCGTCATAAAACTGTCTGTCATATCTTACATTGGTATTCGGAAGAGCGTCGGCATAAGCGTAATAAGTATACATATCCGGTAGTTCCGTCATGTACTTCCCATTTGCATCAGTTCTTACTCTTACTATTTGAAAATTATTTCCATTAGGGGCAAGTGAATCCTTACCACCAATCATAGATTGAACAGATTGGAAAGTTACAAACGACTCAACTGGTTCACCAGTACGTGCATCAGTCACTTGACCACTTAACGTATGGAAAGTAGGCATAGCAACAGAATGTAGCATCATCGATACGGATATAGTATCATTATTTCCAATTTCTATAATTTCTGCATCGCTTAGGTTGAATGATTCTTTGTAGAATTGTGTCTTATAACCCTTTGCATTTGCTCGTAGGTAATATTTACCTGCAGGAATATTGAAAAAAGCCATACTACCTCTAATCTCAACAGTTTTTGCAAAAGGGAAGCCAGTAGCCGAATTCGGATCTCTATCTGCAGACCAAACAGTAGCAGTCCCATAGTAATCTTTTGATTCATCAGTCTCATCATAGAACTCAACCCATAAGTTTGTAGTTTCGCCGATATCTGGGTGCACTCTCAATTTGAATACGCCTCTTATTCTTTCTACTGTTGTACCATTATCACAAGTGGCTTCAGCTATAACAGGGATGCTATAATAGCCAGCAACTGTTTTTTCCCAACTCAGTAAACCTGTATCTTCGCCTATAGTCATTCCATCTGGAGTTGTATTATCACCAATTTGAGCATCACTTAAGTAGTATTTTATCTCACATTTATTTTTGGAAATTGCATCTACATCATATTTCCATGCTATTCCTTCTCTGGCTTCACGGTGAAATTGAGTGTTAGGACTAAAATATAAGTCTGAACTTGTGTCATTGCTGTCACACTTGCCGTAACAAACTACTACATTCATTACGTCTACTATTTCATTGTCACATCCGTTAATCAAATTTATCTTTGCGTTATAAAGCCCTTCTTTGGGAGCTTGAACTTTATATACAACACCACCAGAATTAAGAGGTTGTGAGCTTTTTAGTATTAGATCAGACATTTCCCAATTAAGAATTGCCTCACAGTTTGTGTTGTTAATTATTTTCGCAACAATCTCACCATTGCCATCGCTGTCTAATCTGATGAAATCTTGTTTCTTCAAGAAAGCCATACGTGGCTCGCCGTCTTTTACAGTCCCGCAGACTTGTTCGCTTGTTTCACTTTTCACGCCTAATGATTCGTCTAACAAATATACGTCAAAGCAATAACTACCTGGTCTTAGGTCTTTAACTCTATATGTATATCTTTCAGTAGAGTCAGCCCACCTTCTAATTTCAACAATTTCTTCTGATTTCTTTTCATTTCCAACAATAGTGTGTTGAGTAATTACATAATAGTCCCCAGTCTCTATTTCAGTATCACTGTCCATCCAGCTAATTGTTGCATCACCTTTCACTGGAAAAGATTCCTTGATATCGATTTTAATACTCATCTTTATCGGTTTCGGCGGAGTATCTTTTGCCTCCAATGTACTTGTACTACTGAACAACAAGACAAGTGCCACTGCTGAAAGTAGATATTTGTATAAGTTTTTCATTATTTACCTCTGTAAATTAATTAGTAATTATTTCCCTTTGACTATTTGCCCTAATCAACACAAATGTCAAAAAAAGGTGACAAGAAAAACAATAATTTTTCATTTTTAATAAATGAATACATATATAAATATAAGTCAGTCTTTGCCGTCAGAAATCAAAATTTGCGATAATTTTCGTACTTTTGTAGTATTAAAGATAACAAAAAAACAATAACAATTATAAATAATAGGTTAATACATGGCTGGCTCTAAAATAACTATCGACAATGGAAAACTTAACGTACCTAATGATCCGATTATTCCTTTTATCGAAGGTGATGGCATTGGTCCTGACATTTGGTCTGCTACTGAGAAGGTATTGAACGCTGCTGTAGAGAAGGCGTACAAAGGTGAAAAGAAAATAGTATGGAAAGAAGTACTTGCTGGAGAAAAAGCACACAACAAAACTGGTGAGTGGTTACCAAGTGAAACATTAGATGCGATTAAGGAATACCTTATTGCAATAAAAGGGCCGCTTACAACTCCAGTTGGTGGTGGTATCCGTTCACTTAACGTAGCTTTGAGACAACAATTAGATTTATATACATGCCTTAGACCAGTTCGTTGGTTCAAAGGAGTTCCTTCTCCAGTGAAAGAGCCAAACAAAGTTGATATGGTTATCTTCAGAGAAAATACTGAAGATATTTATGCTGGTATTGAGTGGAAAGCTGGAACAGACGAAGTGAAAAAAGTAGTTGATTTTATCGAAAACGAGATGGGAGTTAAGAAAATCAGATTCCCTGAATCTTCATCAATTGGTATTAAGCCAATTTCAGTAGAAGGAACTGAGAGAATAGCTCGCGCTGCCATAGAATATGCAATTGAACACAAAAGAGATTCTGTTACTTGGGTACACAAAGGTAACATCATGAAATTTACTGAAGGAATGTTCAAAGATGTTGGTTATGAATTAGCAGAAAGAGAATTCGGAGATAAGACTTTTACTTGGAGACAATACGACAAGATAAAAGATGAGCAGGGCACGGAAGCTGCTGATAAAGCACAAAGTGATGCAGTTGCTGCTGGTAAAATAATTGTTAAAGATGTTATTGCAGATGCTTTCTTACAACAAATATTATTACGTCCAGCTGAGTATGAGGTAGTTTGTACTATGAACTTGAATGGTGATTATATCTCTGATGCATTGGCTGCAATGGTTGGTGGTATTGGTATCGCACCAGGTGCAAATATTAACTACACAACTGGTCATGCTATATTTGAAGCAACTCACGGTACTGCTCCTAAATATGCTGGATTAGACAAAGTAAACCCAGGTTCTGTTATCTTATCTGGTGTACTTATGTTAGAGCATTTGGGATGGCAAAAAGCAGCAGATATCATTGTAAATGCAGTAGAGGAAACAATATCTCAGAAGAGAGTTACTTATGACTTCCATAGACTAATGAAAGGTGCGACTAAGCTAAAAACTTCTGAATTTGGCGATGCTTTGATTGAAAATATGAAGTAAGCATCTTAAAAGTTGAAATGTAAAAGCCACTTTTCGAAAAGAGAAGTGGCTTTTTTATTTAGATAATTCTATGAATAAACTATATTGCATTTATGATATTCAAATACATCAGATATATATTAGAAATCGCTTTTGTAGTCCTTATACTCTTAGCTGTTTTTGCTAGAGTTGATTCCATTCAAATAGAAAAATCTTTGATATATCACTTTATTCTTACCTTCATACTTCTGCTGATGTCAATAGAGGAAAGATTTCTTTCTGCTATTTTCCTACGTGAAAAGGAGACAGTAGAACCCACTGAGTATAGTGATATTATGAGGACTATGCTTTCTATCGGACTTGCTAGTTTCCTAACTGGTAGTTCGTTTATCTTGTTCCAACCATTTGAGCAAGGGACTAATAATACAGTAGTCCAATTATTATTATTGATATCTATGATTTGTAGTATAGCCCTTTCATTCTACAAGATGGCAAAGAGGTAGGGATAAAATTATTTTTAAATTAGTTTAAATAACAAATTGATTAAAATGAAAAAATACTATTTAATAAAACTTACGATAATAACTTTACTATTTAGCATCACTAAAAACGTAAGTTCACAAGATAACCCTTTTACCATTGAATTGAAATCCATTACAATCCCAGAGCTCGGCGGGTTACAATCTTATGCTTTCGGGCAAGCCAATGGGAAGTGGTTGCTTGTTGGGGGTAGATTAGACGGATTGCACCGAAGACAACCTTGGGCTGCATTCGATTTAGCAGGGCATAACAATCAGCTAATAGTTGTAGACCCAGTAGCAAAACTAAAATGGACTGCAGCCTTAGAATCCTTGCCGTCCTCAGTACAAGAACAACTCAGCTCAACTAATATGGAGTTTTACCAAGAGGGTAATTATTTATATATCATAGGTGGTTATGGCTATAGCCCTACTATAGATGATCATACAACCTTTGACAATTTGACTGCTATTAATGTACCTGAAGTAATAGATGCAATCATTTCTGAAACAGATTTTTCAAATTCAATTGTACAACTCAAAGATTCAGAATTTCAAGTTACAGGAGGAAAATTAGAAAAAATCGATGATGTATATTACCTTCTAGGTGGGCATAAATTTATAGGCAGATACAACCCAATGGGACCAAACCATGGGCCTGGTTTCATACAAGAATACACTAATGCTATTAGAAAATTTAATTTATCTAACGATGGCTCTACAATTACTGTTAACCACTTAGAACCACATATTGATGAAATGAATTTGCACAGACGAGATTATAATGCAGAACCACAAATATTAGAAAACCGGGAATCAGGAATTATTATGTATTCGGGTGTGTTCCAACAAGATGAAGATTTACCTTTTTTAAACTCTGTTACTGTTACTTCCGATGATTACTACGTAAATGATTCCTTTGAGCAAATGTATAATCATTACCATTGCCCTGCCTTGCCTTTATACTCAGAAGAAAATAATGAAATGCATACTGTGTTTTTTGGAGGTATAGCTCAGTTCTACGATAGCTTAGGGACATTAGTGCAAGATGATGATGTTCCTTTTGTAAATACTATAGCCAAAGTTACTCGAGATAAGAATGGTAAAATGACAGAGACAAAACTACCAATTGTAATGCCATCACTTTTGGGTGCTGGTGCCGAATTTATCCCAAACCCAGATTTCCCTCATTTCGATAACAACGTTTTCAAATTAGATAGCTTGAGTTCAGAAAGCACATTGGTTGGATTTATATTTGGAGGAATACAAAGTTCACAGCCGAACATATTTTTCATAAATAACGGCACACAAAGCACAGCAAACAGTGAAATATATGAAGTCTATTTAAAAAAAAATAGTACTTCGTCTGTAGAGAATTCTAATCGCCATAATTCTAATGATTTCAATTTAAGTATTTACCCAAATCCAACTCATACCAGTCTATTTATCGACAATATAGATATGGTTCAGATATCTAAAATAACCATAATTGATTTGGAAGGTAGAGTAATAGAAACCAATTCTAATATCGCTCAGCAATCAAAATTACAAATTGACATCAAATCCTTAAACTCAGGAGTCTATTTTCTGAGAATTAGTGTTAACAATAAGATCATTAACAAAAGATTTATCATAGATTAACACACAGCATTATGCAAATACCCGAGTCAAATACATATTACGAAGAAGAAGAGTTCAGAGACTTAGAACTCAAGAAAGAAAAGTTGGTGGCGGCAACTTTTGAACTGTGTGAGTTTGTCAACTTTGACTTTTCTGAGGCAGACTTAGCCGATACTAAGTTCATAGAATGTAGTTTTATGAATTGCAATCTCAGCTTAGCAAATATGAACAACGTTACACTCAACAATGTAAGGTTTAGGAAGTCGAAATTGGTAGGTGTGGAGTTCAGCAAGTGCCGCGATTTCTTGCTCGAATTTAGCTTTTCAGATTGCATTCTATCTTCATCCGATTTCTCGAATATGAAGATACTAAACACCAAATTTACCAATTGCAAGTTAGACAATGCCCAATTCGTTAACACAGTGATGAAGGGTAGCTCATTCGATGGTTGCAATTTGAAAGAAGCTGTGTTTGACCTCTGCAACTTGGAGTTTGTTGACTTCAGTACAGCAAGTAGTTTCACCATAGACCCTGAAGTCAACCGAATGAAAAATTCAAAATTCTCTAACTCTGACTTGGCTGGGTTGCTTGCTAAATATGAGCTGAAGGTGGTTTGATAGATACATTTTTACTACTCTCTCCCCCCAACCAACAACAACCCTCGCATAGTTTCTATTCTGCTGCCTTTTTCATAGTTAATTGAGTTAATGATTAGCTTGTATTTCCCACTTTCTGTTTCACTGTAAAAAGTTAAATCTTCTTGTGCTACTGGTACATTGGATTCATAATTGACTTTGTATATTTTAGATATATTAAACTCTACTTCGTCTCCGTCATAATTCACTATCAATGCCTTATTATCTTTACTGAATTCAATATTATTTATACCCATACTTTCTGGTGAAAACTGTGCAATGTTAGTGTAGGTAGTGTAGCTGATATCTATCGATTTGTCATACCCACTAACATCAAAACTTATAGTATTATCCGAATTAAGGTAAACTCGATTATCTCTGTAAGACTTATACCTATCTAGCCCCATGGTATTATATATTAGGTATGAAACAGAATTATTGTTTACATAGTGCTGCTCCGAAGTGTCTTGCATATAAACTATATTTTCTAAATCTTGTTCAAAGTATTTAGCTACGTCCTTATAATCATGAAAAGTAGATATGTAGTCAACTATAGAAAATATCTCTTCATTATCTAAGCTGTCTACATTTGCTTGATTTCCTGACTCTACTTTCTCGTGTAGCGTAGGCAGACTGTCCGTTTCCCATATAACTTCATCTACTATCTTTCCATTTTCTAACATATTATTCTTACTAAGCAAATTCTCTAATCTCCCAATTTGTGAGCTCTCACTAACAGAGAACATACCCCATGGACCAAAAGAAGAGAGTACCAATATAATAGTCAAGCTAATCGGGATAAACTTAATATTCGTTCTACCAATTAGGAAATAGATAATCACAATAGTCAGCCATACTCCCAACATCAGTACCACATATCTGTTGATAGTGAAGCCATAATCCCCTATTCGCATCAGAATAGCGAAGTAGAGCATTGCCACAAGAGGAATAAGAGTTAGGTAATACGATTTTGTGAATCGCTTTATCCATTTGTTCTCCCCACTATTCCCATAAGGTTGAATGAGCAGAAAAGTTAGCATACCCAGCACCGAAATACCGATAACTAAGTAAGAGACAATACCTTTGGGCCAATCCCACGAGATAAGAATCTTTAACTCATAGCTATAAAGTATTAGCAGATATACCAGAAGTAGCGGCAGTAATATGAACTGCGAAAACACCTTCAGCCCCTTAGGATAAACACGAATAGAGTCCAACGCATGAATGTCTCTAGGTAGCTTTGCAGCAAAAAACCAAGTGTTGAATACAGTAAATATGACAATGTATATATCCATATACACAGTTTCATCTATATCTAAATCAAACAATCCATGAAGAGCTCCCAGTGCAATAACTAAACCCAAGTAAAGGACACCAGAATAGAGAATTGCCTCCATAAGTCTGAGGAAAAGTGCTTTATTGTAGTTCCAAAATCCATTTTCCTCACCTCGCTTGATGAATGGCACAAACGCCACCATCAGGTGAACAGCAATATTATAAATAGCATATTTGATATAGGGAACAGAATAGTTGACAGCAATATCTTGGTCAGGGAAACTAATGTAAACTAACAGCAGTAAAACAAAACCAACAGCTATTGAAATATAATAGTTAACCGATGAAAAATTTAGCTTCACTGCTAATAGCTTAATAACGACAAACAGAGGAATGCCCAGAGCAGTAGTTAACATATAGTGAATGAATACAATTTGCGAACTTTTGTCAACGATTTCCTCAGTTAAAATGATTGCAAATATTGCTGTTAGAGCAGACATTATAACTGCAAAAGGAAACCGCAGAAAAGCAGTCTTTGCCTCAGTAGCTAACTCATTGAGTGATGGGAACTTCATTTTACTTCCTGTTGATTTTTCAAGTAGATGAATATTAGTACTTGTAACATACTAATTTTGTTGCGAATGGGAAATTAATCAAGTCAAAACGCTATTTTTTTTAAACATAATTAGGAATTTAAGGTATTAATCAACTATATTACTTTTAATAAATATAGTTAAAATTAAAAAAAATATACTTATGGGTTTTACTGAAGAACAGTTGCTTGGTGCTAAAAAACGAAAAGATCTGATTGCGATAGCTAAAGAGAATAACATCAACATTAAGTCAGCTAAGAAAAAGTATAAGTACGAGTCAGAACTCGAGAAACTACAAGCTGAGTTAGTTAAGCTACAGAAATGGATAGCTCAAAATAATATGCGGGTTATCGTCATATTAGAAGGGCGTGATGCTTCCGGAAAAGGTGGTGCCATTAAGCGTTTTGTGGAACACATGAATCCTAGGACTTCAGGAACGGTAGCGCTTACAAAGCCTACAGAAGTTGAAAAGGGACAATGGTATTTCCGTCGCTATATCAAGGTATTACCCAACCCCGGTGAAATAGTTTTCTTTGACCGCAGTTGGTATAATCGAGCTGTTGTGGAGCCTGTGATGGGGTTTTGTACCAAATCTCAGTATGAGAAGTTTATGGTACAAGTACCTGAGTTTGAGCATTTGCTATACGAAGACAATTTAAAAATTATTAAATTCTGGTTCTCAATTTCTAAGGAAGAACAAAAAAGTAGGTTTGAAGGGCGATTAAACAACCCACTTAAACAATGGAAATTTAGTCCAGTAGATATGAAAGGACAAGAGTTGTGGGATGATTATACAAAGTATAAAGAACAGATGTTCAGTAAGACACATACAAATTATAGCCCATGGATAATTGTAAAAACGAATGACAAAAAAGAAGCACGATTAGAGAGTATAAGGCATGTATTATCACAATTTGATTATGATGGAAAAGACGAGGCAGAGATTTCTCTTCTTCCTGACCCAAATGTTATTATGCGTTATCATAGAAGTGTAGTTCAAATAGATGTTTAAATTAGATAGAAAGTAAAATGAATTTAAGTACAGAAGATATAGAATTACTAAACTCAAAAATTGGGTTGCATAGTCTTTTCAAGAGTAAAA
Source organism: Bacteroidota bacterium (assembly GCA_040264895.1). Lineage (GTDB taxonomy): Bacteria > Bacteroidota > Ignavibacteria > Kapaibacteriales > UBA2268 > PGYR01. Next base: position 15,500 of record JBDQHL010000008.1, on the reverse strand, counting down.
AAGTCAATGTTAAGAAGGCATTAGAAGAGTCCAGGTACTTTCTGGAAATGAAGGAAAAACAGACTGAATTAATAAAACTACAGAATTGGGTTATTGAAAATGACAAAAAAGTAGTAATTATATTCGAAGGTAGGGATGCCGCTGGAAAGGGCGGTGCTATAAGAAGAACCACAGAGTATATGAACCCTAGACATTTCCGTGTTATAGCATTGAATAAGCCAACAGAAGACGAGCAAAAACAGTGGTTTTTCCAAAGGTATGTAAACAGATTACCAAAACCTGGTGAGATTGTATTGTTTGATCGTAGTTGGTACAATCGTGCAGTAGTAGAGCCAGTAAATGGATTTTGCACAGACGAGCAATATGAGATATTTATGTCTCAAGTAAATGACTTTGAGAAGATGCTTATACAGTCTAATACTTATTTAATTAAGTTCTACTTTTCAATCACTAAGGACGAGCAAGCAAGAAGATTCAAGGATATAAAAAGCAATCCACTAAAAAGGTGGAAAATGACTGCTGTAGATGAGCGTGCCCAAGAGCTATGGGACGACTACACTGCATATAAGCAAAAGATGTTCGAAGTTACAAATACTGAAATTGCACCTTGGAACATAATAAATGCAAATAAGAAAACTGATGCTCGAATAGAAGCTGTCACTCATATATTAAAAAACATCCCCTACGTAGAATAGATTTATATTAGTCAGCTGCCTCATCAACAAGAGATAGCAACCATTTTATGTCTTCTTCAATAAGTTCTTCTGAGCTATGGAATTTTATTCTTTTGGCATTTTTTCCTTTACCACTGAATTTCAGCCGCTCGTGCTCTATTTCATCTACATGGTGAACATAAAGCATACAGCTATCTCCACTGCCTTCTTGCAAACCACATAGGACGTTTTGTAAATCACCCCTGCTGTAAAGAGTCAGTTTTACTTTATCACCACCATACGCATTCTCATCTAAGTCATCGAAATAGTATGCGATTATTCTTCTTAGTTGTTGCCCCATCTCTTGGGCTTTCGAACCTTCAGTAAATATATTATCAAATTCAGCTTGTGTTAACATAGTCTACCTTTTATAAATCTATTTCTTAGTCAGTACTCTTTGTAGTTTATAAACCCCTTTACCATTATTGGCTACAACCTGAAGAACATAATTACCAACGGGCAAGTTACTAGGCGCTGTGTTTATTTCTAATGTGTAATCACCAATACCCAAATGACCTTTATCAGAAGAAAGTACTTCTTGGCCATTCATATTCCATAATTCAAATCTGATGTAAGAATTCTGTTTTATAGATATCGGAATTTGAATATTATTATGAAATGGATTTGGATAAATATCTCTCAGTCCAATAACCTTAGCAGTTTCTCTTTCTTGGTGGCCCACATTAGTCAATGTACTTCCATCTACTGCCACTTGCAGAAATGAATTATACTCATCATTACTTTTTTCCAAAGTGGCAAGCTGGTGTTCATATCCATCTGCAAACGAAAAATCCTGTGTCAAACCTACTGGGTCGTTTTCTGTTCCATATATCTCACTATTAGCAGCATATAGCTGGTTTTTCTCATTGACTGCAAATGTAAATTGAGACACAGCCGAATAGGAAGAACTAACAAAGACTTGGAAGTGAATATGGCAAATTCTACCGGGGTATATCCCTGGGAACACAGTTACAAAATCTACATCTCCATTAGTATCAGTTATTTGGTAGCCCCTTAGGTGGGTCTCTTCAGTATTTCCTTGATTACTTCCAGTATTATACCCTGAATAAATACCATCTTTGTCACAATGCCATATATTGACCCTAACATTTGGCATAGGTGTGCACCCATCTGTATCTACTATTCTCATCTTCATATTTAGCTTAACGCCTTGCTCATCTTCTCTAATATCTTGCCTGAAAAAAAAGCTATTCTCACCTAAATCTAATGGGAAAGGGCCTGCTGTTTCGGAGGGTACCAGCACGCAATCTTCATTTGGTTTGAATTGACTATTTCTTTCATTTGCTCTCAATGGCAAACTAAGCCCAGCCCCCAAAAGCCCAACTGATTTCAGAAAATTTTTTCTATTCATAATCATTCACATGTTTTAGTTGTTTTAAATTACGGAAATTCTTGGAAATAGGATTGTAAGATATTAGCTGAACAATATTTTTCTATTGATTTATTGATTGTGATGAATAATTGCCCCTTATCAAAATCAAGGCCATAGCAATAGAGCTAAGAGAAAGTAACCATGTGTCGATTATAAGTGCATGTAGCAAAATTATAATCGATCCCCCTCTCAGCCCCAAAGCTGAAACAGTTAGTAACAATTCACTAATGAGGAAGAAGAGCAAGAATAGTAACACTGCTTTTTTGTAATTTTTGGTTTCAGAAACTAGTTTTGCTTCGGCTAATCTGTGAATTATAAATGGAGTTACTACCCCAAGGAAAATAGCATGTAAGAAGCCAATAGTTAGGTTTCTATTCTGATACACAAAATCTGCTACTTCTTGAATAGAGCCAAGTAGTGAGAAGAAAATTTTAATTACTAACAAAGTATAGATTATAGTTAGTAAGCCATATTTGAATCTCTCTTGTGTTTTAAGGTAGTTGTGCAAGTCAGTTCTAACCAAAAACAAGGCATGTGTTTGCATAAGTGAAGAAAGTACAGATATTATATTGATTACCCAGCCAGGATTAGTCCACAGAGTTGATAAGCTGAAGTTCAGAATAGTTGACAAGAAGAACAGGTTGAAAGCTCGCTGCCAATTATCCTTATCTATTGATTTCATTTGACTCAAAACCAAACTGATTATCGCAAGTAAGAACCAACCATTATACTGAAAATGCAGATAGAAATAGATTGCAAGTTCGTACCAAATAGTATCCTTCATCCCCTGAGCTATAATTGGACCTAACGAAAAAGGACCAATAGAAGATAGAACCATAAAAAACACGGCAGCCATAGCAAACTTGCGGTGCAGAGACTTATCATCCTTAGTGTCTCGCCACAGCATAAAACCAAATACATAGGACAATACAATATGCAGAGTAGAAAAAACTATAGACCAAAGCGCATAGCCAGTAAATGGGAAAGTAAATAGCATTTCCACAATTGATAGATTCAACAAAATGAATAGATGGGAATACTTCTTTTTATTCAGTAGATTATATTGCTTAAGTAATAGATAATAAAGAGCGTTGAATACCCAGCCCAGGAATGCCAAATGTGAGTGAGTGTGCAGCATATTTTGATAACTGAACCAACTTCCTAAGTTGTATGCAAAGACACTACGTAGTAATGCTGCCAAAGCTACAGCAATAATAAACCAGATAAGCGAAACAGAAATATAGTGGTTGCGACTAAGCATTAAAAGAGATGTTATTCGAATTAAGACTACAAATTATTGATTTAACAGGAATTTGCCAAAAATAGCACTTAATAGCTCAAATCATACCCTTCAAAAAATGAATCTAAATCAACATTACCTCCTGAGATAATCACACCAACTTTTTTACCTTTAACTATTGATTTATTGTTTAGAATTGCAGCTAATGTAACCGCAGATGATGGTTCAACTACTATCTTCATTCTCTCGTATATTAGCCTCATAGCAGATAATATCTCCTCGTCATTTGCAATCCAGATATCATCAACATAGTCACTGATATACCCAAAATTAAGTTCTCCTAATGATGTAAGCAATCCATCGCAGATAGTTTTGGGATTAACTGAAGGTACTATTTCGCCTTTAGTTAGTGATTTCTTAGCATCGTCGGCGCCTGTCGGTTCTGCACCATATACTTCTATTCCTTTCGATTTGGCATAAATAGCAGTACCTGATAGCAACCCTCCACCACCAACCGGAGCAACTACAACATCCAAATCTCTTACTTCTTCATTTAGCTCTAAGCATGCGGTGCCTTGACCAGCTATGATGTTAGCTCTATCGTAGGGATGAATGAAAACCGCCCCCGTTTCTTCAACTATTCTAGCTAATGTTGATTCCCTTGCCTCTAAGTTTGGTTCGCAAAAGGTAATTTCTGCACCATAGCCCTCCACTGCTTTAACCTTCACTTTAGGTGAGTTATTTGGCATTACAATATATGCTTTTATCCCTTGCTCACGTGCAGCTAAAGCTAATGCTTGGGCATGATTTCCTGATGAGTGAGTAGCAACTGCTGTTGGTTTATTATTTGATGCTAATTGGAGTAAAGTATTGGTAGCACCTCGGTATTTGAACGCACCAACTTTTTGGAAGTTTTCACATTTGAAGTAAACTTCAGCCCCTACTAACTTATCTATAGCACTACTTCTTAAAACTGGTGTTTTGTTGATATAAGGTTCTATCCTATTGTGAGCTTGCTCAATATCTTTTGGGGTTATTTTACTCATTTATTCTTGTCTTTTCTCCCTTTCCAATATGCGTAGGCAAAACCTACGAGTAACCCCAAAACTATGTATGGTAATAATTCTTCCATTTTTCAGTTCAGTTTTTGTTTACTTAATAACGGAATATAAGTAGAAGCAAGTGTAAAAAGCAACTATAATTGAACTAACCATTCATTCAGTAAAACAATAATTACAATCGTTTTTGATTACTTTTAATAAGTTTTATACTTTGAGAAATATGTATTATATCTAATGTAAAAATGAAAATAGTAATTAAAATACTTTCAATATTAGCAATCGTCTTTTTATCAAATTCTTGCAAGCCGCCAATAACTATTGAATGCGAAACTCGAAGGGCGGTAATGGATATTATTCTTCCAGAAACAGTGACACAAAATGAATTATTTGAAGTGAAGGCTGTATATATTACAGCTCCCCCATCTGGTACAAATAATGTAAGGTATGAACTAAAAGATTCATCTGTCTATTTCTTCAGTACTATCTTTACAGAAAACGACCCAGAATCGATGTACCCAACTGTAGTTTGGTATGATACTATTACAACAGAATTTCGTTTCCCCAACAAGGGCATTTATAGCATATTCATAGAAGATAATGATGAATATCAAAATACGGTTGTAGTCGAATAGTTAATTAAAATCATTTCAAAACAACTATTTTGCGGTTCAAAACCGCTTTACCATCAATATTTTTGATAATCAGATTATACACTCCTGATTCTATATCTACAGTCTGCAAAGTGTAATTGCTGCTTATCTTTTTCTCTATTATCACTTTCCCATTAGAACTAATTAGTGCTAACTCTAGCACTCCTGATCTTCCATCCAACTTTTCAATATTCAATGAATAACTCACAGGATTAGGATATATCAAAAACGAACTATTTTCTACTTCTCGTTTAATATTTGATGTACCACCTTCATTATTTGTCATGAAAGTAGGTAAATTATATTGAAATTCGCCTGTACCATTAGGCACCCTAGCATAAGTTGTGTCTTCCTTTTGCTCTTCAAAGTAAACAGCATCAACTATTTTGAGATCTACATTCAAAAGAATAATCTCCTCACCCCCGGACGACAACTTGAAATCAGAGTGCATTTCATTATCACTAATCTGATCATCATCTTCATCAGCCCATACTATCAAATATTCATCAGTGCCAATAATAGTACCTTCTGGAAATCTCCATTTAGTTAGCTCACTGGCATCATCAGTCATATAATAACCGGACAAATCAACTTCATCTAAGCTATTGTTGTACAATTCTACCCAATCATCATATTCTCCAGCATCGTCAGCAACTACCGACTTATTATCTGCTGCAAACTCGTTGATGACAACACCGTTATACTCAGAAAAGGCTGGTTCAACTTTATAAATAAATACATCGTGTTCAGCTCCTGGTGGATAGTAAGTCGCTGTAGCAAATTCGTCATTTTTGATCGCTTCTACATAGTACCTAACATATGTACCTGCGGAAAACCCAGGAATATTTCCCGTGTATATATTATCTCCAGCAGCATCATCACCTCTCAAACCATCATCTTTCAAATCTACTCTTTCATAAACTCCGTCTAAACCCAATCCATAATATAGAACCACTTTCTTCGCGTCTCCATCTATATTTAGACTTACTTTAGCTTCTTCATTCTGTTTGGGTGCTATTCCAATTCCTTCTGATGACTCCATAGTTAAATCTGTAATCAATATTCCTTCTCTATCAACTTCAGTATTACCTTTCAAGGTATTAATACGAGCAGTTACCATATTTTTTAAGTACTGAATATCTGAGACAAACTGATTATAAGTATATATTTTCTTTGGGTCATCTTTAATTTTTTGGTCTAAAATAGCTGCAAATTCATCTATTCTGCCATATACTCTGGGGATAGTAAAATGTTTCTCAAGCACAGTTCTTAGATGCGCTAAGTAACGTTGACGGATTTCTACGTTTTTCAGTAATCTATTGAGCAGAGGGAAATCTGGCTCATCCTCATGATAAAATGGACTCCACAGCACAGGGTTCCCAGTTAGGACCGAATTTCCGTCCACTTCTAATGGGAATATTCTACCAGTTGCCTCATCCCAATATACATAGTAATCCATTCCACCTTTATTTATGTAGCTATCGTCGTCAGCAAAAACTATTTCTTGAACTAAAAACCATAATGCCCTGTCAATGTCTATAGTATATTTCAGTGAATCATATAGATCTTCAATTGGTAGGTGGTTCAAATCGTAGCAAGCTTTTATCAAATCTTCCCAAGGTGATTCTTTACCAGACTTTTTCAGAGTATAATTTCTGTTGTAATCTGTCGAATCTGGTCCGTTAAAATTAAGAGTCGATAACCCTTTACCAAATCGATTATCTGGGCCTTGACCACTATTAACTCCATCAGGAGGAGTTGCCCTCCATCTAGTTCCATCATTATTAGTGAACCATTCTTTAATGTACCTTCCTTCAATCTGTTGAATATTATTATAAGGGCCCCAATTCTGGCCATTGATATATAAATCTACGAAGTTACCTTTTAGTGATGGAGCAAATGAACTAGTGATGTCATAATATAACACCTCTCTCATGCTCGAATGGTCATCGAAAGCGCAGTTCAAGTTCAAATTATCATACCCCATCAAATCTTGATTCACTATTTCATCTATTTCTATTTTGAAAGACTTTTTTTCAGAGTTGTTTCTTTTGTCTGAAGTTTGACCTTTGATACTAACTAAAACACTATCCAAAACTAGTGTATCATTGAAAGTAAGAGTACCAATTAGTGACTCTCCTGCAGTTTGGTTTGGACCACGACCTTCACCATCAAGTCGTCTGAACCAATTGTCTTGCGTCAGAGTTATTTCAAGCTTGTTAACTGTTTCTAAACTATAAAAGCCTTCGGTTTTGTTGCCACCATAAGTTAGCCTACTATCAGTTGTAATATTCACTTCATGTGGTAAGTCCTGTGAGGTTAAAGTGAATGAAAACAATATATATACAGTTAATGCGGCAAAATCGTTCATTTTAAAATCTCCTGGAATGAATTAAATCTTCTTCGAAAAGATTATCCTAATATAATAAAGACACATTTATTATAATTTGGTTTAATTAGAACTTAAAAATACTCTTTTTTATAGAACTACTTACCCTTTTTCCATAAATTACAAGCAATAACAAACCACTAAACTGGAATTTAATTGCAATCACTTGACAACAGAACCAAAGGCATAATATATGCTGGAATTACTGCACTATTCTGGGGATTCCTTGGTATATTTTTAAAAATAGCACTCAACGAACTTGATGCTATGACTATAATCTGGTGTCGGTTTCTAATAGCATTTGTGTTTCTAACTTTGTGGATAGCAATTAAAAAGCCTGAACAACTTGGAATATTTAAGAAAATGCCACCGCTACTTGTTGTTGCAGGGTTTTCCCTTGGGCTTAACTATATCGGATATATGAAAGGTGTCGAATTAGCAGGCCCAGCGACTGCTCAAGTACTAATACAATCAGCACAAGTAATGCTTGTTGCAGTTGGTATTTTTCTTTTCAAGGAGAAAGTAACACGCCAACAGCTAATTGGGTTCGGAATAGTTACCGTTGGATTTTTATTATTCTACAGCGAATCATTAGCTTCATTTGCCACCGAGAGAGAAACTTATGATTTGGGAGTTCTTTACACTTTGTTTGGTGCAGTAGTTTGGGTGGTCTATGCAGCGATTCAAAAGAAGTTAGTAGAACGCTACTCCTCACAGCAACTCAATATGGTACTTTACCTAATCCCAACGCTAATGTTTGTATGGGTTGCAGACTTTACGGCATTATCAAATCTATCATTGGGGATGTGGCTTTTAGTAATATTCTTAGGGTTGAATACACTCATCGCCTATGGAGCACTTGCTGAATCTTTCAAGTATTTAGAAGCAACGAAAGTAAGCATTATCATAACTCTAAATCCAATTATTACAATTTCTACCCTTACGATTATGGCATTGCTCGAAGTTACAATCATCCAGACTACTGTAATAAGTTTACTTGGCTTTGTGGGGGCAGTCTTAGTTGTATCAGGTGCAATTTTAGCAGTCGCTAAAAGAAAGAAAAAATCACTTGCAAAATAAGTTTTATTTCTTATCTTGTAATTGCTAAATACAATAGTAATTGTTATATTAAGAGTCAATGTTAGTATTTAGTTTATTAATAATTAATATTCAGTAATAAATAACAACTTTTTTAAAGAGTTTTTGGCTATTGTATTAAATACAGTTGACTCTTTTTCAGTTATTTATAGAATAGAATCATAAGCACTCTGAATTATACTATCTCTTTGAGCATCTGAATATTGATTCATTTTCCATTTTATTACTTTTCTCATTTTCTTTGAACTTACATTAGAAGAGTGCATCCGATATTTGATAACCAATTCAAGTGCTGTGTTATAGTGTCCTTTTTTATAGCTAATATCAAAGACTTTACTAACATAGGATTCTCTCGTTTCAAATATTTCAAGCATACAGCTACCAGTTAAGTATTTTTCTTTATTCTTTATAAGCAATTCTAATGCAAGTTTTTCTCTATTTGTAGCCAAGTATATTTTTGTTAGATTCTTATGCATATCAGACTTCATATAGTCAACTGACCTATTAAGATTTGAGTCCACTTCGCTATTCAACCACCCACCGTTCAATTCTAAATTCTTAAAATGATTTAGGTTTTTCTCGGCATTTTCAAAATCATTTATTTCAATTTGAATTTCAGTAATATCGTATAGCTTCTCTGCGAAGACAACATTATTATTAGTAAATTCAGAGTAATCCTCATAATAGTCTAATGCTCTCTCATAATCTTTGATTTTCTCGTGTGCTTGTGCTCTGCTCAAAAGCTGATCAGATTTATAATTATAGTAAAACACTGAAGCAACTAAAAAAGTAGATAATATGAGTATTACTTTTTTCATTTATCAATATAGGGAAATTCAAAATCAAACAAAAAAAGCCCTTCAGATATAACTCTAAAGGGCTTTGCTATTGTTGCGGAGAGACCGAGATTTGAACTCGGGGACGGGAGAACCCGTCACAGCTTAGCAGGCTGCTGCATTACCACTCTGCCACCTCTCCGTGATAATATTTGCCAATTGTTTACTAATTGGACAGCTAACTTAATAGATTATTCTGAATATTAAAAACTTTATCATAAATATATTTCATCTTTCTTTGATTATCTCAAAAATATACATAGTTTTGCATTCAATTTAATAGTTGATTTATAAAAACATATAAATCAAAGTGAAGTATCATAATTCAAGAAGAAATAAGGTAGCTCTAATATGAAAGAAGGAGTAATCGTACAGGTCATTGGACCAGTAGTTGACATCGAGTTTGCTGAAGGTGACATACCAGAAATACTCAATGCAATCAAAATCCCTACCAACAATGTAGAAACTGGTGAAGATTTAGAATTAATCTGTGAAGTTCAACAACACTTAGGTGAGAACAGAGTACGTACTGTATCTATGGAATCAACTGATGGATTAGTACGTGGGATGAAAGCTTTTGATGTTGGCGAACCAATAACAATCAAAGTTGGTCCAGAAGTATTAGGCCGTATGTTCAACGTTATCGGTGAATCTATCGATGGTAAAGGCCCTATGACTGGCTCATTAACTTCTCCTATCCACAAGCCTTCTCCAGATTTCAAAACTTTATCTACTACTTCGGAAATGTTCGAAACTGGTATCAAAGTAATTGACCTTATCGAGCCATTTACAAAAGGTGGTAAGACTGGTCTTTTCGGTGGTGCTGGTGTAGGTAAAACTGTAATTATTCAAGAGCTAATTCATAATATAGCAAAACAACACGGTGGATATTCTTGTTTCGCTGGTGTAGGTGAACGTACTCGTGAGGGTAACGACCTTTATCGTGAAATGGAAGAATCTGGCGTATTAGAAAAAACAGCATTAGTATTCGGTCAAATGAACGAACCTCCTGGTGCACGTTCTAGAGTAGCGCTTACTGCACTTACTGCAGCTGAGTATTTCCGTGACGTAGAAGGTCGTGATGTGCTACTTTTCGTAGATAACATCTTCCGTTTCACTCAAGCTGGTTCTGAAGTATCTGCACTATTGGGTCGTATGCCATCAGCAGTAGGTTACCAACCAACATTGGCTACTGAAATGGGTGAACTTCAAGAGCGTATCGCATCGACTGATAAAGGTTCAATTACATCTGTACAGGCCGTTTACGTTCCTGCGGATGACTTGACTGACCCTGCTCCTGCGAACACTTTCGCCCACTTAGATGCAAAAACCGTACTTTCTCGTGATATTGCAAACTTAGGTATTTACCCTGCTGTTGACCCGTTAGATTCATCATCTCGTATCATGAATCCTAACATTATTGGTCAAGAGCACTATGACGTAGCACAAAAATGTGTACGTACACTACAGACTTATAAAGACTTGCAAGATATCATCAATATATTAGGTATGGATGAGCTTTCTGACGACGATAAGATTGCAGTTTACAGAGCACGTAAGATTGAGAAATTCTTCTCTCAACCATTCAACGTTGCAGAACAGTTTACTGGTTTCCAAGGTCGCTATGTATCAATCAACGACACTGTAGCTGGTTTCAAAGCTATATTGGAAGGTGACTGTGATGATATTCCTGAGAATATGTTCACATACAAAGGTACTATAGACGAAGTTATGGATTTGGCTAAAAAAGAAGGCGTATAAGTTAGGTATTACTTATGAGTAACAAAACATTATACTTGGAGATAGTAACTCCAAAAGAAATAATATACAAAGGCGATGTGAATTCGGTAACTGTACCGGGCTCAAAATCTCCTTTTCAAATTCTATTTAATCACGCACCTATAGTTTCATCACTAGATAAAGGTCAGTTGAAAATTGATACTACCGATATAGGTGAGTTGCACTATAACACTGGTAGCGGATTTGTAGAATTGAAAGACAACCGTATCTCTGTATTAGTAGAAGATGCAACAAAGGTTGGTTAAAGTTTTATATTAATACTATTCGCAGGTAGAAATTTATTGCTATCTGCGAATTGGTATATTAAAACCCAACATAACGATATTTGTTCAAACAATTTTTGAATCACTAAAAACAGTCATACCATTATGGCAAATGAGAAAATTCTTCAAGAAGGAATCACTTACGACGACGTCCTTCTTGTGCCTGATTATTCCGAAGTACTCCCCCGCGAAACTTCATTGAAAACAAGATTAACTAACGGAATAGACCTAAACATTCCTTTCATTAGTGCTGCTATGGACACAGTAACCGATGCTAAAATGGCAAGAGCCATTGCTAGAGAAGGTGGTATAGGTGTAATCCATAAGAACATGTCTATAGAAGAGCAAGCTTCGCAAATAGACCAAGTAAAGCGTTCTGAAAGTGGAATGATAATGGATCCAGTCACATTAACAGTTGACAAATCTGTTGGAAATGCTGTAGATTTGATGGCTAAATATAGAATTTCTGGTATCCCTATAGTAGATGATAATAACAAGCTAATTGGTATTATAACAAATCGTGACCTTAGGTTCAATCCGAATAGATCAGAATTAGTTTCTGAGATTATGACTAAAGAGAATATAATTACTGCTCCCGAAGGCACAACTTTGGAAGATGCAGAGTTAATACTTCAGAACCATAGGATAGAAAAATTACCTGTAGTTAATGACAGCAATGAACTTTGTGGTCTAATTACATTCAAAGATATACAAAAGAAAAAGAACTTCCCACAAGCTTGCAAAGACTCTCACGGTAGACTAAGAGTTGGAGCTGCACTTGGGGTAACTTCTGACACAATGAAAAGAATAGAAGCATTGATATCCAATGGAGTCGATGCAGTATTTGTTGATACAGCTCACGGGCATTCGCGAGGTGTACTTAACATGGTTAAGAAAATAAGAAACGAATATCCAGATTTACAGATAATTGGTGGTAATATAGCTACAGCAGCTGCAGCCAAGGCATTAGTTGAATCTGGTGTGAACGCCGTAAAAGTTGGTATTGGTCCTGGTTCTATTTGTACTACTAGAATAATTGCTGGTGTGGGTGTTCCACAGCTAACAGCAGTTATGAATGTAGCAGAGGGACTAAAAGGAACAGGAATTCCACTTATCGCAGACGGCGGTATAAAGCAAACAGGTGATATTGCAAAAGCAATAGCAGCAGGAGCAGACTCCGTAATGATAGGAAGTATGTTTGCTGGACATGAGGAATCACCGGGAGAGAAAATTATTTACGAAGGTCGTTCATACAAGATGTATCGAGGCATGGGTTCAATTGGTGCTATGAAAAAAGGATCAGCCGACAGATACTTCCAAGATATGGAAGACGAAATAGCTAAGTTTGTTCCCGAAGGTATAGAGGGCAGAGTACCCTACAAGGGGAAAGTAGGCGAAACAATATACCAGCTAAAAGGAGGCTTAAGAGCTTCGATGGGTTATTGTGGCTCTAAAGATATAGACACAATGAAGAAACAAGCTAAGTTTATGAAAATAACAAATGCGGGGATAAAAGAATCTCATCCGCATAGTATCCGTATTTCAAAAGAAGCACCAAATTATTTTGTTTAAAATAACTATATAAAAGGATATAACATGGCTAAAAAAACTACAAAAAAAGCTGAAACTAAAAAGAAAGCTTCAACAAAAAAGGTAAAAAAAGAAGCAATAGATAATTCTATTGATCCTAAATTGCTAAATCTATCAAAATACCCAGATTTGAATGACAAAAGATTAGCTCAAATTAGATTTATGATAGAAGACCAAAAATTGGACGCAATGATAGTAACTTACATGCCTACTGTCAAATATTTAACAAATTTCTCTGGGTCAAACGGTGCTTTACTTGTCACTCCTGAAGAACTTCACTTCTTCACAGATGATAGGTACGAAGAGTCTGTAAAAAATGACCTTTATGAATTGCCAAATATGAAGGTACACATTACTAGATATTTATGGCAATACTTAGTTGATGCTCAGTTAATGACCGAGATAAAAAATCTTGGGTTCGAATCTGACAGAATTCCATATAGTGAAGCAGTTGATATTAGAAATGTTGTCAGACCAGTTAAGTTTAAGCCTGCTCCTAAGGAAGTAGAGCCATTCACAATGCCAAAAGCTGATATGGAGTTAGAATACATAAAAGCTGCATGTGAAATAGCTGAAAAAGTCTACGAAAAAATGAAAAAGAAAGTAAAAGTAGGCATGACTGAGATAGAGCTACAAAGTGAATTGATTTACGAATCAAGAAAACTTGGCTCAGAAGGTGAACCTTTCAATCCTATCGTATTGGCTGGCGAAAGAACTTCAATGCCTCACGGAAGACCTTCTCACAGAAAAATAAAGAAAGGAGATCTAATTCTATTAGATTTCGGAACTAAGATTAATGGATTTGGTTGTGATATCACTCGTGTATTTGCGATTGGTAAAGCAACAAAAGAACAACAGAAAGTATATAAAATACTTCACGAAGCTAAAACAAAGGCAGTTGACAATATAAGACCAGGAATAAATGGTAAAATATTAGATGAGTATGCAAGAAAATACATAGCCGATGCAGGTTATGGTGATAACTTTAAGCACTCATTAGGTCACGGTATTGGAGTAGCGGCTCATGAAATGCCTATTATCACTTTTAGAAAAGAAGAAAATGTACCAGTTGGAGTAGTGTTAGCTATAGAACCAGGTATCTACTTCGAAGGTGATTGGGGAATAAGATTAGAAGACAATTACCATGTTACTTTTGACGGTGTAACAAACTTTACATCTGCTCCTGAGAAATTAGAAGTAGTTAAGTAACTACAAGTAACAGATTAAAATAATGTCAAACCAAAAAGTTCTTGTTATTGCATATTACTTCCCGCCTATGGGATTGAGTGGGGTGCAACGAACTTTGAAGTTTGTAAAATATCTACCAGAATTCGGTTGGCAGCCAACAGTGATATCAACCAATTCTGGTTCTTATTATGCATATGACGACACACTCCTTAGTGAGCTGAGCGAAGATATCAGTATAGTCAGAACAGAAGAAAAGCAAAAGAAAAACTTCAAATACCCATCTACAACAATTCAGAAAATAGGAAGGTTTGTAAATGGCTTGTTCAGACAACCTGACAGTAAAATAGGATGGAAGAAAAAAGCTATAGACTTGGCCTCAAAAATAATAGAAGAAGACAAACCTGATGTTATCTTTTCAACAGCTCCACCTTTTACTAGTCATTTAGTAGCAGCTGAATTATCTGAAAAATATGATATCCCTTTAGTTTTAGATTATAGAGATCAGTGGTATGGTAACCATTTCAACTCTATGCCCACTATATTTCATAAGCATTATAATAAGAAACTAGAAGAGAGTGTACTTTATAAGTCAAAAAAGATAGTAGTTATATCTAGAGAGCAAAAAGAGAAGCTACTGAAAACTTATAACTTATTAAAACATAACGATATTAGCATCGTCAGTCACGGGTATGATAGGAAAGATTTTGAAAATATAAGTGTAAATAAACCTGTAGATAAATTTATTATTACCCATTCTGGTTTATTTCAAGATAACAGGAATCCTAAACCATTCTTTATAGCATTTAAGAAACTGGTAGAAAAGCACGGTGATAAAGTAAAGCTCCGATTAGTTGGACTAATGAGGAACAATCACCTCCGTCAGATAAAATCATTGAAAATAGAAAGTAATATAGAACTCATTGGCAACGTTAGTCATAACAAATCTGTTGAGTATCTTATCAATTCTGATATTTTATGGATTTTACAAAATGACGACATTAGAACACCAGGCAAACTATACGAATACTTTGGAGCTAAAAAGCCAATATTGGCAACAATGCCCAAAAGCTACATGAGAGATTTGGCAGTTGAATCAGGCATAGCATTAACAGCTGACCCAACTGATAGAGAGGATATATTCAAAGCTCTTTCTACTTATTACGAGCTATGGTTTAACAATTCATTACCCACTGGTAATGAAGAGTTCACAGCTCAATTTGATAGAAAAGAACTGACTAAGAATCTGTCAGAAATTTTAGCAACAACTACTATATTATAG
>JBDQHL010000007.1:0-46116 GCA_040264895.1 Bacteroidota bacterium | reverse complement strand
GGAAAATGAATTTCTACTCATAAAGTTCTCAAACTTAATAAATTAAAAATTAATATCATAGAATAAATGCTATGAAAAATGAATTAAAATTAACAGCATATATTGTACCAAAGTAAGATATAACAATTAATTGTTATAATCGTAAGTGAATTGTGCTGTCAATATACACTCAGATTTACTTTAATTATTTGTAATTTCAATTATTTATTTTAAATTACAATACCAGTATATGTGCATAAAGAGTATTATTAAGAAAAAAACGCGGAATCTTAGAATGAGAATTATCTGCTGTCTAATTATTTTATCTATCTTGTTAGGCTTCAATGCCACACTAGATGGGCAAGTTCCCAAATCAAACCAAATTTATATATTTCCTGACAACTATTCTGTTTTAGACGGATATCCAGTTATTGACGATAGTTTTGATAATGAAATTAATCTCTCCTTAGAAAATTCAAGAAAAAAATACTTAACTGCGCTTATTTTGGTTCAAAAAAAGGACACTACTAAAGCATCAGAGTTTTTCTCAAGTGCATTAGATGAATTAAATCAAATCGCTAGCTATCCTGGAGTAGAGTATAACGATGATTTTGTTAGTTTAACTAACGCTATCATTGAGGATTTTGAACACTATGTAACTGATTTTGATCAATTAGATGCAGATGCACCATTATTTATAATTCGTGATAGAATGATTGATGATTTGGAAAGTAACCAAGCAATCACGGGTGCTATTGTAATGGATTTACCTGAATCAGAGACAATATTAGAAGACGACGGACTACCTTTCTTAGGTCCAGATTCTCTGCTAATTCCGATGGACGATAACAAATATGTACAAAAGAATCTACAATGGTTAACCCAAACTAAAGCAAAAAAATTCTTCTCCAAGTGGCTAGAAAGATCCGGTAAATGGTTCAAAATGATGAAACAAATTGCCAAGGAAGAAAATGTGCCTGAAGAGATTGTCTACCTGTCTATGATAGAGAGTGCACTTAATCCTAACGCATTATCACGAGCAAAGGCAGTTGGATTATGGCAATTTATGAGAGCTACAGGGAAAGATTTCGGTTTGAATAATGGCGAATCATACTGGATAGACGAACGACGTGACCCACTAAAATCAACTAGAGCTGCTATGAGATATCTAAAGCAACTTTATGATGAATTTGGCGACTGGCACCTTGCTATGGCTTCTTACAATTGTGGTCAAGGCCGAGTAAGAAGAGCTATTAGAAGATCTGGTAAAACTAATCCAAATTTCTGGGAGCTGAGAAGCCGCCTACCAAAGGAAACTAGACACTATGTTCCTTTGTATATAGCTACTGCAAAGATAGCTATGAACCCTGAGAAATATGGTTTTAATATTGATGAGCTAGAACTACAAGAGCCATACAATTACGATACTTATACTATTAAAGAGCCTGTCAACTTAGACGTATTAGCTAAGTGCGCAAATATATCTGAAGAAGAGCTAAGAAATCTAAACCCAGAATTAATTAAAGGTTGTACTCCACCAGATATGGGTTCTTACGAATTAAAGATACCAGTTAACAGCTTTGAGACGTTTGCTGGCAATTTTAGAAATCTGAAAGATGAAGAAAAACAACCATGGGTAACTCATTCAGTTGAAAGATATGAAACACTTTCTAAAATTTCTGTGAAGTACGGAGTTGACAAGAAAGACTTAGTTGAGTTAAATGGATTAAGAAGTACGAGATCAAAGATAAAAAGAGGAAGCGATTTACGTATTCCTATTTCAGCTGACAAATATACTTCCATAAATAAAGCATCTGATAAATCAGGTACTTATTACCCTATGGATGGTACTCGTGATATTACCCACTCAGTAAGAAGAGGTGAGTCACTCTATAGTATTTCTAGAAGATATGGTATCAGTATTGGTTACTTAAGAGATTTGAATGGTCTTTCTAGATGGGAAGATAACCTAAGAGTTGGGCAAAGATTAGTTGTTGCTAAGAAAACAGTGGATCCTGCTCCGGAAAGTGAAAGTAAAAAATCGCAACCAATCATCGTAAGACACAATGTACAAAAAGGTGAATCACTTGGTAGAATCGCGGGTGATTATGCGATTTCAATTGCAGATTTACAAGAACTAAACCGTTTAGATGGCACTAGAATATACCCAGGACAAATACTTAAAATAAAGACTTATAACAGCACAGCTATAGCAAAAGTTAAAACTCCTAAAGTTATTAAAGACCAAGTGAAATATCACAAAGTTATGAGGGGAGAAACAGTTAGCACAATTGCAGCTAGATATGGAATGAGTGAAAGAGAGTTGAAAGCAATAAACTCAAGCAAAATGAGAGGGAACACAATCTATGCTGGTTCAACTCTGAAAGTTTCAACTCCTTCTTATTCTAAAGGTAGTGCATCTGCAAATAAAAGCTCTGTTAAAAATGCACCAAAATACTATAGAATTAAAAGAGGTGAAACTCTAGCAAGAGTTGCATCAAAGTTTGGTGTTTCTGTTGAAAGTCTTTTGAGATTAAACAGCAGATTGAACCCTAGAAGAATTCAAGTTGGACAAAAAGTTAGAATACAATAAACCACAATCAATTCATATATTAAGATAAATAAGGATAATAAGGTTTGATGAGTAAAAAAGTTTATCATTTTACATCAGAATCAGTTTCAGAAGGCCACCCAGATAAAATATGCGATCAAGTTTCAGACGCAGTTTTAGATTCAATTTTAAAAGAAGATCCAAACGCACGAGTAGCTTGCGAATGTTTTGCAGCGACAGGTATGATAGTTGTTGGTGGTGAAGTTACCACTAACGCATATGTAGATATACCTGAAATTGCTCGTGAGGTAATTAGGGATATTGGTTATACCAAAGGAGCATATAAATTTGACTCCGAATCTTGTAGCGTACTCAACGTTCTTAATAAACAATCTGAGGACATCGCTTTGGGTGTTGACAAGGGTGGTGCAGGTGACCAAGGTATTATGTTTGGTTATGCCGTAAATGAAACAGAAGAGCTAATGCCAGCAGCACTTATGTACTCACATAAAGTGTTAATGAAGTTGGCAAAGATTAGAAAAGCACAAGAAAAAATGACATATCTTAGACCTGATTCTAAGGCACAGATTACATTAGAATATAATGAAAATAATGAAATCACAAGAGTTCATAATGTTGTGGTTTCTACTCAACATGATCCAGGTATAACAGCTGATAAAATCAAAACAGACGTAATTGATAATGTTGTAGATGGCTTAATTCCTAAAGAATGGATAGATGAAAAAACTGAGTATATTGTTAACCCTACAGGTCAATTTGTTATAGGTGGACCACACGGTGATACAGGACTTACCGGTCGTAAGATAATAGTTGATACATACGGAGGTAAAGCACCACATGGTGGTGGAGCTTTCTCTGGTAAGGATTCAACGAAAGTAGATCGTTCTGCTGCTTATGCTTCTAGGTATATTGCAAAAAATTTAGTTGCAGCGGGTGTTGCAACTGAGTGTACAATACAATTAGCTTATGCTATTGGAGTAGAAAGACCACTTTCTATATATGTTGACACTCACGGTACTTCTGAAAGAGATAGATTTGAGATAGCAGACTGGATAAGCAAGAATATAGATTTAACGCCAAGTGGTATAATTAAAACGTTTGGATT
The DNA here is from genome assembly GCA_040264895.1 of Bacteroidota bacterium. GTDB lineage: Bacteria > Bacteroidota > Ignavibacteria > Kapaibacteriales > UBA2268 > PGYR01. The sequence goes on along the minus strand of JBDQHL010000007.1, from coordinate 42,460 downwards.
GACAAATCCAATTTTCAGACAGACTGCTGCTTATGGGCATTTTGGAAGAGATAATTTCCCTTGGGAGAAATTAGATTTGACCGAAAAAATTAAAAAAGCATTAGTTTAAACTCATTCAAAACTTAAACTTTCGAAGCCAGAGCAATGACTATTGTCTACCTCTGGCTTTTTTGTATTTTATCACATTATTGTTGTGTTCCCTTACTGTTTTAGCAAAGTAGTGAGAACCAGAACCATCTCCAAAGGCCACCATATAGAGATAATTATGCTTCTCTGGGTTCAAAGTAGCTAAAATAGCAGCTTTACCAGGATTATTAATAGGGCCAGGTGGAATACCAGCATATTTGTAGGTATTATAAGGACTATCGTATTCTAAGTCTTTGTATAGAAGTCTTTTTTTATCTCCTAATGCAAACTGTACAGTCGGGTCGGCTTGAAGCATCATCCCAATTTTAACTCTATTCAAGTATAATCCTGCCACTGTCTCTAGTTCGCTTTCCAATGGTGTTTCGGCTTGTACAATAGAAGCTATTGTTAATAATTCAAGTTTGGATAATCCAGAATTCTTCAATTTTTCTTCATTTTCAGTTGTCCAAATATCCTGATGGTGCTTCAATAATTTATCTATAATTTGATTTGCCGTTTCATCACCATAGAAGTCATATGTCTCAGGCAACAAGTAACCCAGGGCATTGTTGGCTTTTATATTCCATTTAGAAAGAAGGCTGTCTGATTTAGTTAAACTTAAAAATTGTAGTTTATCTATACCTAATTTACTCTCAAATATATTTGCAATCTCTTTATTATTCAGCCCCTCTGGTATAGATATACTTGTTGTATTAGCATATCCACCCGTCAATATCATATCAATTATTTTGTCATTACTTGTGGTAGGGGTTATATCATAATTCCCTGCATAAACACCTCTTACATCTTTTTTCATCAGTATTTTTATGTAGTTGCTAAAAAGCCAGTCTGGACTTAGTAGGTCATACTGATTGAATTCTGCCACAATCTGATCTACATTGCTATTTTTAGCAATATTCACGGTTATTGTGTCACTAAAAGCAGGGTATTCACTGAGTTTAGAATTAGTATAACTTATCATCAGTAGTACGGATACTAAAGCTAGGATTATTAGTAAATAGAGTATTTTTTTCAATTTTTAATTTTTTCCTTCTACTTTATTTTTCATCATTATTGTCTTCCCATAAATCTCGAAGTCTATCTAATATCTTCTTCTCAAGACCTGAGTTTTTGGGTTTATAGAAATATCTTTTTTCTTTTCCATCAGGGAAATAGTTCTGTTCTACAAAGCCTCCGAAATCGTGGGGGTATTTATAGTCTTTACCAAATCCTTCTGACTTCATCATCTTTGTAGGCGCATTTCTCAAATGAATTGGCACAGTGAGCTCACCTGATTTTCGTACATAATCAAGAGCTTCTTTATAAGCTGTATATGATGCATTCGATTTTGGTGCAGATGCTAAATAAGTAACTCCTTGTGCTAAATTTATTCCTGCTTCAGGCATACCAATCATATTAACAGCATCGAATACAGAAACCGCTAACCTCAGAGCATTCGTATCTGCGTTTCCTATATCCTCACTTGCGAATATTACTAATCTTCGAGCTATAAACTTAGGGTCTTCTCCTGCTTCTAACATTTTGGCTAACCAAACCATTGCTGAGTCTGGGTCAGAGCCACGCATTGATTTTATAAATGCAGAGATAGTATCATAATGATTTTCGCCTTTCTTGTCATATTTTACTACTCGTCTTAATAAAGCTCTTTCATATAGTTCCCCATTTAGCTCTATTATATTACCTTCAGACTTTTTGGCAAAACGAATAGCTGATTCCAAAACATTGAGGGCTGTCCTACCATCACCACCAGAAAGATTTATTAATACATCCCAATCATCAATATTAATTTCATATTCAGCAAGGTAGATGTCGTTCTCAATTGCATTATTTATCAATGATTTTACTTCTTCGTCACTTAATTGCTCTAATCTATATACATTGCAGCGACTGAGTAATGCGCCATTTACTTCAAATGATGGATTCTCAGTGGTAGCACCAATTAGTGTCAGCACACCAGTTTCAACAGCGTGGAGTAATGAGTCTTGTTGTGATTTGTTAAATCTATGAATCTCATCAATAAATAATAAGTACTTTCTGCCTGTATCGTGAACCTTTTTTGCTGCAGCTATAATCTTTCTTAATTCAGCAACTCCAGATTCAATAGCAGAAATTCTACGGTATTCATAATCCCCAGCATCTGCGATTAAGGTTGCAAACGTAGTTTTACCAACTCCCGGAGGACCCCAAAATATTATAGAGGGAAAATCGCCAATTTCAAAAAATTGTCGCAATGGTGCTCCCTCACCAACTAAATGTTTTTGTCCCACTACTTCATCAATATTAGTCGGACGCAACCTCTCAGCTAAGGGAGTGTTTCTATTTATTTTTCTATTATCACTATTGTTAAAAAGTCCTTTCATTCTGATTTCAAATTACAAACTATATTATTATTTGTGGTAAACAAGTGCAAAAATTAGTCAAGGTATTTGAATATTGCTAACAAATCTGAACACAAAATTAACATTACATTTGCATTAAATAAATATTTAGAATGTATATTTGTGTAACTATTATCTGCTTATATTGTAATATAGATAGTAATGATTTTAAATTTAAAAAATATTTATTAAATTAGTCAGATGAGAAAATCAATAATTATATTATTTTTTACCCTTTCAGCAACCTTGCTGTTGGCTAGCACTCTTGACTTTTCTAGGTTGGATGCAAGGCCAGAAGGAGATAATGTAATGGTTGAGTGGATATTAGGTACTGAAAACAACATTGATTCTTATGAGTTGTATCGTTCTAATCATGGTGTATTTACCAGGATTGCTGAAAAAGACGCCAAAGGAAATAACTCTACATACAAATACATAGATGTAGAAGCATTTATTAAGAACAGTGCAAAGCAACCTCAGGTACAAGAGAAGATAGATTTAAAGTACAAAGTAAAAGTAATTTACAAGGATGGCACTTCTAGTGACTCTAAGGAAATTACTGTAAGCCACAACATCAGTTCTGTAAAAAGAACTTGGGGAATGATTAAAGAGCTTTTCCGTTAAGCTATTTAACATTTCTAATCTAACTTATTATACAATTTACACTATGCCTACGAGATTCATAACCATAATAATATTTCTTATGGGCTACAGCTTCACTTTAGCTCAGAAGTGTGATTTCCCGCATACATTTCAAGCATATCACTCGAAAGAAAGTATGGTTCAAAACGATATTTTTGTCAGAGAAGATATGCAGTTCACTGTCGTGTCTGAATCTGAGAAATTTGCCGTACACTACGATATAAGTGGTTTCAATGCCGTATCACCTATTGATAATAATAACAATAACATTCCTGACTATATAGATTCTACTCTATATTATATTGATTTAGCATATTATTCAGAAGTTGAATTACTAGGTTTTGAATTTGAAGACTATGACGCCAATGCTGGTGGCACTCAAATGTATGATGTGTATATTAAAGAATTGTCAAACTCACCTTACTATGGTGGGGCTAGGCCAGAGGGGGCAGTTATAACACCTGAAAACAAAGTTGTTAATACTTCATTTATTGTTATAGATAATAACTTTAGTAATGAAGATAACAAGTATAACACAACTGGAATTGATGGATTAAAAATTACGCTATTCCATGAATTCTTTCACTCAATTCAATTTCAGATTACAACTGCTGATTTCAGAGTTATGGGTGAAATGACTGCTACTTATATGGAGTATAGATTCTTTCCAGAAATTAAGGATTATATTGATTGGGCAGCCGAATGGTTTGACTCTCCTAGTACTATGTCAATGTCTAATTCTATTAACCCAAGTGATGGTTATGGGATGTCAATATTTTTCCATTATGTTTATGAAACATTTGGAGATGGTATATTGCTGGATACATGGCTGGGTATTGGAAGAAATGAGAATGATACAGAATCTTTAGACAGAGCCCTGACTGCAAAAGGGAAGTCATTAAATGACAGTTTCTGTGATTTCACTGAATGGATGTTTAGAACTGGTGATAATGCCATTGAGGGATATGGATTCAGATTTGCAGAGGATTTGCCAAATATTAATTTGGCTAGAACTATTAGTTTTAATGGTTTTGAAGAAAGTATAAATGAAGAGTTAATCCCATTTACTTTTTGTCCAAACCTTATCATTGCCGACAAAGATAATGGAGATTCGGATACTTTAGTTGCCATGATAATTAATACAGATATTGAAAACGGAATCAGAAACAGAACTGTTTTAGCAAATGGAGAATTACAAGTAGCTGATAAGAACATATACTCTGATAATTTCGAGAATATTAACCTGTCCTATAAGACAGGTTCTGATACACTTTTCTGTTACAACTTTATCGAATTAATTGGCAGAGAATTCGTAGAAGCATTTCCAAACCCTTACTTTAAGGATAGTGATAAAGAAATGTATTTGCCTATACCTGCAGGTAAAACTGGAATAACTAATTATGAAATTTATACTGTCAATATGAGATTAGTAGCTAATGGTTTTGGAAATCCATTTAATTTTGAAAATAAATATGTGATAAAGTTAGATAATTTCGATATGACACAGCTTTCATCAGGTGTATATATTTATAAAACTGAGTCAGAAGGTAATATAAAGCTAGGTAAATTTGTAGTACAGTAATTATGATTATCAAACTAGACAATATCACAAAAACGTTTGACCATATAGAAAATGTAGTAGATGGAATAAGCAATACGCTTGAGCCAGGTACTGCAACTGCAATAAAAGGAAGAAATGGTTCAGGTAAATCAACATTACTTAAGATAATTGCTGGACTTTCGGAACCTACCTCAGGAAATGTGTCTTACTCTGTAGATGATGATGAAACTAAATTAGAACGATTCTGTTATATTGCTCCTTATTATAATCTGTATGAAGACTACACACCTAATGAAATTTTTGATCTAGTTTGTAAACTTAGAAATGAAAAGTTAGATAAATCAGAATTTGATAAATACCTGTCAAAATTCGACTTGAACCACAAAGTAGATATTCCAATCAAAAACTTTTCTTCTGGGATGAAACAGCGAGTTAAGATAATAATTAACTTAATTGGAGCTCAGCAAGCTTACTTCCTTGATGAACCATCTTCCAATTTAGATAAATTTGGAATCGAAACTTTATCAAAAGAAATTGAAAATTTGAAAAACAATGGTAAATTAGTAGTAATAGCAACCAATGAACAACATGAAATAGATTGGTGCAACAATTACATAGAACTATAAACCATGCAAATACTACTTTTTTTTCTTTTCAGCATCTTTCTTTTTGCTCAATCAGATGATAGAGTAGATAATTCTATTGACTCCAACTACATAAACTACAACGCCTTTGTTTCTAACACTAATTTACCTGACACACTTTATTTGTGCAATGAATTAGTCGATTTGACAGATCCAGAGCTTAGAGAGATAGCAGAAAGAGAGTACTTACTTCTAATGCAACAGACTGGGCAAATACTATTATACTTGAAAAGAGCCGAACGCTACTTTCCTATGTATGACAGCTATTTGGATAGGTTAAACTTACCGAAAGACTTGAAGTACGTATCTGTTGGAGAGAGTGCACTGTATATGTCTCGCTCAAGTGCCGGAGCCGTGGGTTTGTGGCAGATAATGCCAGCCACTGCCAAGGAAATGGGCCTTAGAGTTGATAAATATGTTGACGAAAGGCGACACCCAGAGAAAAGCACAATGATTGGTATTCAATATCTGGCAGAAGGTTATAATAAATTTGGAACTTGGGCATTGGCTATAGCTGCATATAACAGAGGAAAGTATGGTATAGCTGATGATGTAGAGTTTCAAATGAAAAATAATTATTTCGACTTATATCTCAATGAGGAGACATCTAGATATTACTTCAGAATTCTGATTATTAAAGAGATAATGCAAAATCCTGAGAAATACGGTTTTGATATAAGTAGTTTGAAGGGATACTCTGACCCAAAAACAAAGGAAGTTCTCGTCGATAATAGAATTAGTAACTTAGCAAAATGGGCTGCCGAACATGGTACAGATTATAAAACTGTGAAATTACTTAATCCCTGGATACTCAAGAGAGAGCTAAATAGCCCCGGTAGAGAAAATTATAAAATCAAGGTGCCAAAATAGCTGAAAAGAAAAGAATACTGATTACAGGAGCATCCGAAGGAATTGGCAGGGAATTAAGCAAGCTTTATGCTGCTGATGGGAATAGTGTCTACTTGCTTGCACGTAATAATGAGCGACTCGACTCATTAAAAAAAGAGATTTCTAATGATAATAACCACATACACTATATAAGTTGCGACGTAGCTGAATACAATCAATGTAAGGCCGCTTTTGATATTGCAAAGGGCGAGTTTGGTGGAATTGATATGGCTATTTTAAATGCTGGAACTGGTTTGAATAGTAAATTGGATGTACCTCATTTGGAATTTGCTCATAAGGTGATGGATGTGAACTATTTTGGAGTTCTAAACTTTGCGAAAGTGCTTTTCCCACACTTTATTAATAAGGGTAAAGGCGACTTTATTGCTGTTAGCTCGTTAGCAGATAACAGAGGGTTTGAAGGTTCTGGTATCTATTGTAGTTCTAAAGCTGCTCTTAGTGTGTATTTGGAAGCTGCACGAACAGAGCTGGAAAAGCATAATGTAAGGGTTATGACTATAAAACCCGGTTTTGTAGATACAAACATGACTCGTCAAAATAATCACAAAAAGCCATTTATAATGTCTGCTAACAAAGCAGCAGGAATGATGTACAAAGCAATTGGAAATGGTATGACAAACTATTCGTTCCCATGGCAAACAAGACTTTCAGGTTACATACTTAGAATATTGCCAAGTGGAATCTACAATAGACTGGCAAGAATAAGAGGTAAACTTGGACTCTAGACCAATAGGTGTATTCGACTCTGGGATAGGAGGAACTTCAGTTCTTAAACACCTTATCAGACTAATGCCCAACGAAGACTTTATTTATCTTGGAGATACGAAAAATGTACCTTATGGTACTAAGTCTAAGGAAGAGATAATAGAATATTCCTTAAAATGTGCTAGATTTCTAAACTCAAAGGATGTAAAGCAAATAGTGGTCGCTTGTAATACGGCATCAAACACTGCAAAAAAAGAGCTTACAAACGAATATCCAAACATACAACTAGTGGACTTAGTAAAGCCAATATTAGAACTTGTTATTAAATCTTCAATTAATCATACTATTGGAGTTATTGCTACAGAAGCAACATTGAGAAATATTGATTTCAAGAAAAAGATTGAGGATTCTGCAATAACTAAGCAGATAACAATTGTAAAAAAGGCTGGACCAAAATTCGTAAGCCTGGTTGAAAATAACGAATTAGATTCACCAAGGGCAAAAGACATAATAAAAGAATATCTATCACCAATGCTGAATCAGAGTATGGACGTACTGGTATTGGGTTGCACTCACTACCAATTCTTACAACAACAAATTTCTAGTTTTGCCCCAAATGTAAAAATTATCGACCCTTCGCAAATGACTGCCGAAGAGACACTACTAAAAATCAAATCATTAAACCTGAGTAATAAAGTAGATAGAAATGGTAAAGTTGATTTTTATGTAACTAAGGAATCAGAAGAATTTAGTCAACTAGCCAGCTCACTAATTGGTTTCAATTGTTCAAAACCACTATTAGTTGCAATCTAAGATATAAACCATAATTATTATTTAAAATAGCAAAAAAAAAGAGTAAAATCTTTTTGCTCTTTAAATATTTTCTTTTTAATTTTGTTATCTATATAAAATCCCAATTAGTGAAAAGTGTGTTTTGGGCTTTTGCAAAAGAAAATAATATAATTTCATAGGTTTATAAAAATGTTCAATATTGACAAACTTCGCAACATCGGTATAGCAGCTCACATTGACTCTGGTAAAACTACAGTGTCTGAGCGTATATTGTTTTACACAGGAAAAATTCACAAAATCTCTGAGGTTCGTGGTAAAGATGGCGTCGGTGCCACTATGGATCACATGGATCTTGAGAGAGAAAAAGGTATTACTATCCAATCAGCAGCAACGTTCTGCGAGTGGAAAGGTCACTTTATCAACGTAATTGATACTCCTGGTCACATTGACTTTACTGTTGAAGTAGAGCGTGCACTTCGTGTATTAGATGGTGCAGTTTTAGTATTGTGTTCAGTTGCAGGTGTTCAATCTCAGTCAATCACTGTAGATAGACAAATGCGTCGTTATGGTGTCCCTCGTGTTGCATTTATAAATAAATGTGATAGATCAGGTGCTAATCCTGACAGAGTAACTAAGCAACTTAAAGAGAAATTAAAGCATAACCCAGTTCAGATTACAACTGAGATTGAGTTAGAAGATAAATTTAATGGTGTTATTGACCTAGTTAAAATGAAAGCTATCTATTTCGAAGGAGATGATGGCGAGAACTTAGTTGAAAAAGAAATACCTGCTGAGAAATTAGATAGAGCTAATGAGAAAAGAACTGCTATGATCGAAGCTCTTGCAGATTTTGATGATAATATTGCTGAAAAATTCTTGATGGAAGAAGAAGTAAGTATTGATGAAATCAAAGCTGCTATCAGAAAAGCAACAATCTCATTGGATATTACTCCAGTGTTAGTTGGTACTGCTCTTAAAAATCAAGGTGTTCAAACTCTATTGGATGCAGTATTAGATTACTTGCCAGATCCAACTGAAGTAGACAACTATGCACTAGAGTTAGATAATGATGAAGAAAAAGTAAAATTAGAAATTGATGCAGAAAAGCCATTAGTAGCTTTAGCATTCAAATTGGAAGATGGTCAATTCGGTCAGCTTACTTATATGAGAATATATGAAGGTAAGATGATAAAAGGAGAGAACATCTTTAACAATGGTACTGGTAAGAAATTTAAGATACCTAGATTGGTAAGAATGCACTCTAATGATATGGTTGAGATTGAAGAAGCTCACGCCGGTGATATTGTTGCTACTTTTGGTATCGATTGTGCATCTGGTGATACATTTGGTGATGGAACTAAGAAATACTCTATGGAGTCAATGTTTATTCCTAACCCAGTAATTGAATTGACAGTAAGGCCAAAAGATAAAGCTGGTCAAGTTAACTTCTCAAAAGCATTGAACAGATTTACAAAAGAAGATCCAACATTCCAAGTTTCTAGAGATGAAGAAACTGGTGATACTTTGATTAAAGGTATGGGTGAGCTTCACCTTGAGATTTATATCGAAAGAATCAAGAGAGAATTTAATACTGAGATCGTAGTTGGTGAGCCTAAAGTTGCATACAGAGAAGCTATTAGTGAGCCAATAGCTTATGACTACACTCATAAGAAGCAATCTGGTGGTTCTGGACAGTATGCAAGAATAGCTGGTGAGTTTTTACCTATGGAAGCAAGTTCAGAAGAATCTTATGAATTTGAGAACAAGATTGTTGGTGGAGCAATTCCTAGAGAATATATTCCATCTGTTGACAAAGGTTTCCAAGAGCAATTAGCTGAAGGTGTATTGATTGGTCAACCTGTAGTTGGTATAAAAGCTACATTGACTGATGGTTCGACTCACGCGGTCGATTCATCTGACGGTGCATTTAAAATTGCTGGTAAAGCAGCTATTAGAGAATCTATTAAGAAAGCTAAGCCGGTAATCTTAGAGCCAATTATGAAATTGGAAACAAGTTGTCCAGAAGAATTCCAAGGTGTGGTAATTGGTCAGATAAACCAAAGACGTGGTCTGATTGTTACAACAACTATGGATGCTGGTTATGTAGTTGTAGAGGCTGAAGTTCCGTTGAAGGAAATGTTTGGTTACTCAACTGATCTACGTTCAGCAACTCAAGGTAAAGGTGAATTTACAATGGAATTTGAGAAATATCAGAAAGTTCCAAAGTCAGTTCAAGATGATATTATCAAAGCTTACGAAGAAGAGCAAGCAGAAAAAGCGTAAATATTTAATATATTTTTCAAAAATATTTTGGGATTGTTAATAAATGTATTAACTTTGCAGTCTATATTTTGGAACGGCAAGAAAAATTAAATGGAGAATTTTAGTGCCTACTATAAGTCAATTAGTTAGAAAAGGAAGAAAGAAGCAGGTAAAGAAAAGTAAATCTGCAGCTTTGGTAAATTGCCCACAAAGAAAGGGTGTTTGTACTAGAGTTTATACTACTACACCTAAGAAGCCAAACTCTGCACTACGTAAAGTAGCTCGTGTTAGGTTGACTTCTGGTTTTGAAGTATCTGCATATATCCCTGGCGAAGGTCACAATCTTCAAGAGCACTCTATAGTGTATGTTAGAGGCGGTAGGGTAAAAGATTTACCAGGTGTTAGATATCACATAGTAAGAGGTGCTGCTGATACACAAGGTGTAGAAGGTAGAAAGCAAAGTCGTTCAAAATATGGTACTAAAAAACCAAAGTAAATAAAGATTAGAAATGAGAAAGAATAAAGCAGACAAACGAAGAATAAATCCTGATCCACAATACAATGATTTGATGGTTGCAAAATTTATCAATATCATTATGGATGACGGGAAAAAAGCTACAGCTCGTAAATTAGTTTATAAAGCATTCGCTGAAGTAGGTCAGAAGACTGAAAAACCACCTTTGGAAGTTTTCAGAGAAGCTTTGAATAATGTTGCTCCAATGCTTGAAGTTAAATCTAGAAGAGTTGGTGGTGCAACTTACCAAGTACCTCAAGAGGTAAAGGAAGAAAGAAGGGTTGCTTTGGCTCTACGTTGGATTAAATTATTCTCAAACTCTAGAAGAGAAAAATCTATGTCAAGTAAATTGGCTAACGAGATTATTGCTGCTTCTAAGGGTGAAGGTGCTTCTGTAAAGAGAAAAGAAGACATGCATAGAATGGCTGAAGCGAATAAAGCTTTTGCTCATTTTAGATGGTAGAAAATTTTAAGTTCTTTGAAATCGAAAAAAGTTAGTTAAATGCCAAGAACTATTCCTATAGAAAATGTACGAAACATTGGAATAATGGCTCACATTGACGCTGGCAAAACAACGACTACCGAGCGAATATTATTTTATACCGGCTATCTGCATAAGATTGGTGAAGTTGATGAAGGTACTGCCTTCATGGACTATATGGAACAGGAAAAAGAAAGAGGAATTACTATTACCTCTGCCGCCATACCAACTGAGTGGAAAGACTGTAAGATAAATATAATAGATACTCCAGGTCACGTAGATTTTACCGCTGAAGTTCAACGCTCATTGAGAGTTCTCGATGGTGCTATAGCAGTCTTTTGTGGAGTTGGTGGTGTAGAACCCCAAACAGAAACAGTATGGAGACAAGCTGATGAATATCATGTACCTAGAATTGCTTATGTGAATAAGATGGATAGATTAGGTGCTGATTTTGATAAAGCTGTTCAGTCTATGAGAGATAAGTTGAAAGTCAATCCTGTTCCGGTACAATATCCAATAGGGGCTGAAGACAACTTTGAAGGTATTATTGATTTGATTGATATGGTTGCTTACAAATATGATGTTGAATCATATGGAGCAAAATATGAACAAGTTGATATTCCTGATAATTTGCAATCAAAATCTGATGAGTTAAGAGCAGAATTGATTGAATCAGTTGCTGAGCAAAGTGAAGACTTGTTAGAGTCTTACTTGGAAAATGGTGATTTGACTAAAGAAGAAATTAAATTAGGTATCCGTAAGGGAGTTCTTAATCTAAATATGATACCAGTTCATGTTGGAAGTTCATTGAAAAATATTGGTGTTCAACCATTGTTAGATGCAACAATCGACTATTTACCATCTCCAAAAGATGTTAAATATATGGATGGTTTTGATATAGAAGATGAAGACAAAAGATTAAATAGAAAACCAAGTGATGAAGAGAGTTTTTCAGCTCTTGCTTTCAAAGTGAATTCTGACCCATACGTAGGAAAAGTTACTTTTATTAGAGTTTATTCAGGAGTACTTAAAGTTGGTGATTCAGTATTGAACCCAATTGAAGGAAAGAAAGAAAAAATATTGAAAATACTTCAAATATATTCTAATAAAAGGAATGAGATTAAGGAAGCACACGCAGGTGACATAGTAGCAATACCGTCACTCCGATTCACCAAAACAGGTGATACATTGTGTGACCAAAAGAATCCAATTTTGTATGAGAAGATTAATTTTTCTGAACCGGTTATAAACCAAGCGGTAGAAGCCAAAACGACATCTGATCAAGATAAATTGATTGAAGTTCTTGAAAAATTACAAATAGAAGATCCTACTTTTAAATATAAGTTTGATGACGATAGTGGTCAACTTGTAATAAGTGGAGTAGGCGAATTACATTTGGAAATAATAGTTGACCGTCTGACAAGGGAGTTCAAATTGCCCGTTAGAGTTGGTCAACCACAAGTTGCCTATAGGGAAACTATCAAGGCTTCATGTGAAAGAGAAGCAGAATTTGAAAAAGAGATATCCGGTAATAAACATTACGGAAAAGTTCTTCTGAAAATAGAAACTAACAATGACTCCGAAACTGTTGAGTTTGATAATCAGCTGAAAACGAAAGTTCCAGCTGAGTATGTAAAGGCAGCCGAATTAGGCGCAGTGCAGGCTCTTCAAGTCGGTCCTCAAGGTTATCCAATGACAAAAGTAAAGATTACTTTATTGGATTTAAACTTTGACTCCGATATTACTACTGACTTAGGTAGTAAATTGGCAGCTTCCTTAGCTGTCAAAGAAGCAGCACGCCAGTCCGGTACATATAAATTAGAACCAATATTTTTCGTAGAAGTTACTACCCCAGATACTTATTTGGGAGATGTTATAGCTGATTTGAATTCTCGAGGTGGAAGAATCGAAGGAATTTCTCAGCGAAATGATTTACAGGTGATAAAGGCGCAATCGCCTTTATCACAAATGTTTGGATATGTAACAAAATTAAGATCGATTTCACAAGGTAGAGCGAATTATATAATGAATTTTTCGCACTATGAAAGAAATAATAAATAGAAAGTAAAATTAATAATAATAATTATAATAGGAGCTAAAAATGGCTAAAGAAAAATTCGACCGTAGTAAGCCCCATGTTAACGTAGGTACAATTGGTCACGTGGATCACGGGAAAACAACTTTGACAGCAGCAATCACTGCGTCATTGTTTAAGAAAGGTTATGGTGAAAGTAGAAGTTTCGATCAGATCGATAACGCACCAGAAGAAAAAGAACGTGGTATTACAATTGCTTCTTCTCACGTTGAATATGAGACTGAAGGAAGACACTATGCACACGTTGACTGTCCTGGTCACGCGGATTATGTAAAAAATATGATTACTGGTGCTGCACAAATGGACGGTGCAATATTGGTAGTAGCTGCTACAGATGGTCCTATGCCACAAACTAGAGAGCACATCCTATTAGCTCGTCAAGTTGGTGTACCAAAGATTGTTGTATTTATGAACAAGATTGACATCGCTGACGAAGAATTAGCTGAATTAGTAGAAATGGAAGTTAGAGAATTATTATCTTCTTACGATTTCCCTGGTGATGATATTCCAATTATCAAAGGTTCTGCACTACAAGCTCTAGAAGCTGGTACTGATCCATCAACTACTCCAGACGACGAAAGATTTAAATGTATTTACGAATTGATGGATGCAGTAGATACTTATATTCCAACTCCAGAAAGAGACACTGAAAAGCCATTCTTGATGCCAGTAGAGGACGTATTCTCTATCACTGGTCGTGGTACAGTAGGTACTGGTAGAATCGAAAGAGGGATTGTAAACGTAAATGATGAAGTTGAAATCGTTGGTTTCGGTCTCAAGAAGAAAACTACTTGTACTGGTGTAGAAATGTTCCGTAAATTATTGGATCAAGGTCAAGCTGGTGATAACGTAGGATTGTTACTACGTGGTGTTGAAAAAGACGAATTAGAAAGAGGTATGGTAATAAGTAAGCCAGGTACAATAACACCTCACCACAAATTTGGTGCTCAAGTTTATGTACTTAAGAAAGAAGAAGGCGGACGTCACACTCCATTCTTCTCTGGATACAGACCACAATTTTATTTCAGAACTACTGACGTAACTGGTTCATTGCACTTACCTGAAGGTACTGAGATGGTAATGCCTGGTGATAACTTAGATGAAATTAGCATCGAGTTGATCTCACCAGTAGCAATGGAAGAAGGTTTAAGATTTGCGATCCGTGAGGGTGGTAGAACTGTAGGTGCAGGCGTTGTAACTAAAATTGTTGAGTAATTGTACTCGCACAAACTATAGGTTTATAAAGTGTCAACACAAAAAATAAGAATAAAGTTAAAGTCATACGATCACAATTTGATAGACAAATCTAGTGATAGAATCGTAAAAACTGTGAAGCAGACTGGAGCAGTGGTATCGGGTCCGATACCACTACCCACTCACAAAACAATTTACACGGTAAACAGATCGCCACACGTTGATAAAAAATCTCGTGAGCAGTTTGAAACTAGAGTCCACAAAAGATTAATTGACATATTTAGTTCTTCGCAAAAAACAGTAGATGCTCTAATGAAAATAGAGTTACCTGCTGGCGTAGATGTAGAAGTAAAGGTATAAAAAGGTTAGAAAATGGAAGCAGCTATCATTGGCAAGAAAAAAGGTATGACAAGTTATTTTACTGAAGACGGCACACATGTACCGTGTACAGTAATTGAAGCTGGACCTTGCTACGTTAGTCAAGTAAAGACTGATGAAACAGATGGTTATAATGCTATTCAAATAACTTTTGATGAGAAATCAGATAAGAATGTGAACAAGGCCCAACAAGGTCATTTCCAAAAAGCAGGTGTTAAACCAGCTTATGTTCTAAAAGAAGTTAGAGATTATCAAGAAGAGACGAAAGTTGGTGATACTTTGACTGTTGAGCAATTTGAAGCAGGCGATTTACTTAAAGTAAAAGGTACTTCAAAAGGAAAGGGATTCCAAGGTGTAATGAAACGTTACAATTTCAAAGGTGTTGGTATGGCCACTCACGGTCAGAAAAACAGACAAAGACACCCTGGTTCTATTGGACAATCATCTGATCCATCTCGTGTAATGAAAGGTTTAAGAATGGCCGGAAGAATGGGTGGAGATACAGTAACTATAGCGAATATGGAAGTAGTTGAAGTATTCCCGGATAAAAATATTATCCTAGTTAAAGGTAGTGTACCAGGTACACGAAACTCTTATTTAGAAATTTACAAATAGGCATTAGAAAAATGCAAGCAGAAGTTTACAATAAAGACGGACAGAAAGCAGGTACAGTAGAGCTGAATGCTGATATATTTGGTATTGAACCAAATGAAGCAGCTATGCACTCTGCAGTAGTGTTCCACTTAGCTAACAAAAGACAAGGTACTAGAAAAACTAAGATACGTTCTGAAGTTAGAGGTGGTGGCCGTAAACCATGGAAACAAAAAGGACGTGGTACTGCTCGTGCTGGTTCAACTCGTTCACCTATCTGGGTTGGCGGTGGAACTATTCACGGACCAAAACCACAGTTGTTCCATAAGAAGATGAACAAGAAAGTTAACAGATTGGCTCGTAGATCAGCTCTATCTTCTAGGTTCTCGGAAGACAACTTAAAAGTAGTAGAAGATTTCAACTTATCTGAATACAAAACTAAAGAAATAGCATCAGTTATTAATAACTTAGAACTTAACGATAATTCAATTTTGTTCGTAATTCCAGAACACAATGAATATCTATACAGATCAGCAAGAAATATTAATAAATTGAATGTAAAGCCCGCAGGACAAGTATCTACTTATGATATTTTAGCTCATAAGAAAATATTGTTCTTGAAAGGGTCAATAGAAAAAATTGAACAAATACTAAACTAAGATAATAACATGGCTATAGTATTAAAAAGACCAATAATTACTGAGAAAGGAATGACATTAGCCGAACAAGGCCAATATGTTTTCGAAGTAGATGTTAAATCTACTAAACCTCAGATTAAAAAGGCAGTCGAAGATATGTTCGAAGTCGTTGTAAGAAACGTAAGAACTTTGAACGTAAAAGGAAAAGTAAAAAGAAGATATACTAAGCAAGGTATGCAAGTAGGTAAAACTAGGTCATACAAAAAAGCTTACGTAACATTGGCAGAAGGCCATGAAATTGAATTAGTATCTGGCGCTCAAGAATAAATAAAAGATAATTACTATGGGTATTAGAAAATTAAAACCAATTACTCCGGGAACGAGAAATTATTCGGTAAATAAGTACGAAGAACTTACTACTGATAAGCCGTATAAGCCGTTGCTAAAGCCAATCAAAAAGAGTGGTGGGCGTAATAACACAGGTAAAATTACATCACGACACAGAGGTGGTGGTAATAAAAGAAGATATAGAATCATTGACTGGAAAAGAAACAGACATGGTGAAAAGGCTACTGTAGAAACAGTAGAATACGATCCGAACAGATCTGCATTCATCGCATTAGTTTCTTACAAAGATGGTGAAAAAAGATATATACTTTGTCCTCACGGAATCACTGCTGGTGTTGTGTTAGAACAAGGTCCAAGTGTTGAACTAAATGATGGTAATGCTTTACCATTGGGTAGTATCCCAACTGGATTCTCAGTTCATAACATTGAAATGAAGCCAGGTAAAGGTGGTCAAATGGTCAGAAGTGCAGGCCAATCAGCTCAAGTTGTTGGCTTTGATAAAAAGTATGCACAACTTAAGTTACCTTCTGGTGAAATAAGAATGGTTTTGAAAACTTGCTATGCTACACTTGGAAGAGTAAGTAACATAGAGCATGAAAATATTATACTAGGTAAAGCTGGTCGTAACAGATGGCTAGGTAAAAAACCTCAGACTAGAGGTATGGCGATGAACCCAGTAGATCACCCTATGGGTGGTGGTGAGGGCCGTTCTAAGTCTGGTGGTGGTAGATTACATCCTAGATCACCTTGGGGTAAGAACGCTAAAGGTGCTAAGACTAGAAAACTTAAAAACAAGAGTAATAAGTTGATTATTAGAAGACGTAAAAACAAAAAGCAGGGTAAATAGAGTATGTCTAGATCTTTAAAAAAAGGTATATACGTATATTACAAACTTCAGAAGAAAATTGATAAGGTAATTGAATCAAACAAGAAGACAGTAATCAAAACATGGTCACGTTCTTCTACAATTACTCCTGATTTTGTAGGACATACAGTAGCAGTACACAATGGTAAAAGTTTTATCCCTGTGTATGTAACAGAAAATATGGTAGGTCATAAGTTTGGTGAGTTTTCTCCAACTAGGAACTACAGAGGCCACTCAGGTCACAGAAAGAAATAAGAAAGCAATTAATTAGGTAAATAGATAAATGCAAGCAAGAGCACTTAAAAAATATATCAAGTCTTCGCCACGTAAAATGCGTTTGGTAATAGATTTGATACGTGGAAAATCAGTCGAAGAAGCATTGAATATACTTAGCAGTACTCCTAATTTGGCTGCAAGAGTGACAAAAGATGTATTACGTTCTGCTATGTCAAATTTGAATAACAAAGCTACTGAAGAAGGAATGAGCTACGATACTAATGAAATGGTTATCAGTGCTATTTTTTCTAACCAAGGTCCGACAATGAAGAGAATTCAGCCGGCACCAATGGGTAGAGCTTTTAGAATACGTAAAAGATCTAATCATCTTACTATAGAGTTGCAAACTCTAGACCATAATCAAAAGAATTTAGAAACTGAAAAAACCGATTCAGAGGGGTAAGTCTTGGGACAAAAAACTAATCCTATAGGTATAAGACTAGGTATAAATAGAAGCTGGGATGCTAATTGGTTCGACGAAAAGAACATGGCTGAAAAGATTCTAGAAGATATACAGGTTAGAAACTATATAAGAAATAGAAAGAAAAATGCTGGTATATCAAGGATAATAGTAGAAAGAACAGCTAAACAGCTTAGAGTTACTATTAATACTTCTAGGCCAGGTGTAATAATTGGCCGTTCTGGTAGAGATATCACTCAACTAGAAGAAGAGTTAAAACAAGTAACTCAGAAAGATGTCAAGTTGATGATAAATGAAATCAAACGTCCAGAATTAGATGCACTACTTGTTGCTGAAAACATAGCTCAACAGTTGGAAGGAAGAATCTCTTTCAGAAGAGCTTTGAAGCAAGCAGTATCTGCCGCTTCAAGAATGGGAGCAGAAGGTATAAAAGTAATGGCATCTGGTAGATTGGGTGGAGCTGAAATGGCACGTACTGAGCAGTACAAAGAAGGTCGTACTCCTTTGCATACTTTAAGAGCAGAGATAGACTACGGCACGGCAACAGCTTTCACAATTTACGGTACTATCGGTGTAAAGGTTTGGATTTGTAAAGGCGATGTAGTCGCGGTATAAATATAAAATTGGAACAATAAAATGTTAAGTCCTAAAAGAGTAAAACATAGAAAGACGCACAGAGGAAGAAGAAAAGGTAAGGCCTTTAGAGGATCATTAGTTACTTTTGGTTCTTATGGTTTAAAAGCTTTAGAGCCAGTATCAATAACTAACCGTCAAATAGAGTCTGCGCGTATTGCAATAAACAGATACTTACGAAGAGATGGTAAAGTTTGGATTAGAATATTTCCTGACAAACCATTTACTAAAAAACCTGCTGAAACCAGAATGGGTAAAGGTAAAGGTTCACCAGAAGGCTGGGAAGCTGTAATTAAACCTGGACGTATCTTGTTTGAAATTGATGGTGTGAGTGAAGAGAGAGCTAAGGAAGCTATGAGATTGGCTGCTCACAAATTACCAGTAAAAACAAAATTTGTGTCACGTGTTGACCTAAGAGGCTAAGAGTATGAAACCAAGAACAGCAAAAGATTTAAGAGAATTAACGGACCAAGATTTAATTAATTTGGTAGAGGAGTCACAAGAGACTCTAGCAAAACAAAAATTCCAACATGCTTTAAAACAGCTGCAAGATACTACATATATTAGAATCTTGAGACGTGATATCGCTAAAATGAAAACAATTTTACAAGAGAGAAGTTCTAAGTAAGGATAAGTTATGGCAGAGCAAAAACAAGAAACTAAACAAGAAACTAAACAAGAAACAACTTCACGTAAGAAAATATTACAAGGTGTAGTTGTATCGAATAAAGCAAATAAGACTATCACTGTAAAGACGGAAAGACAAGTTTCTCACCCTCTTTATAAGAAGTATTATAAAGTATCGAAAAAAATTACTGCACACGATGAAAACAACGAATGTGGTGAAGGCGATACAGTAAGAGTTCAGGAGATAAGACCACTTAGTAGAACTAAGAGATGGAATCTTATTAATATAGTAGAAAAAGCTAAGTAAATTTATAGGAAACTAAGATGATACAAGAAGAAACGAACTTAGCTGTTGCCGATAACTCTGGCGCTAAAAAAATTAGATGTATTAGAGTATTGGGTGGACACGGCAAAAAATACGCTCGCATTGGCGATCTTATTGTTGCCTCAGTAAAGTCAGCTATACCAAACGGTGGCGTTAAGAAAGGTGAAGTAGTAAAAGCTGTAATAGTTAGAACTGCAAAAGAACAAAGAAGAGAAGATGGTTCTTACATCAGATTCGACGACAATGCCGCTGTTATTATTAATCAAAAAGGCGACCCGAAGGGTACGCGTATATTCGGCCCAGTTGCAAGAGAACTGAGAGAGAAGCAGTACATGAAAATTGTTTCTTTAGCTCCCGAAGTACTATAAATAGAAATATAAGAGTTTATAACAATGAAACTTAGTATAAAAAAAGGTGATAACGTAAAAGTTATTACTGGTGTTGACAAAGGAAAAGAAGGTAAAGTTTTAGAGGTATATCCTACTAAAATGAAATTGTTGGTAGAAGGTATTAATGAAAAAATTAAACATGAAAAGCCTAGCCAACAGAATCAGCAAGGTGGTAGAGTAACTATAAGTGCTCCTATTCACTATTCTAATGTCAAAAAGATATAAAAAATTAAAGTAAATTACGGGATACAATAAGTCATGGCAAAAGCGGTATCGAAAAGAGACATATTCGCATTTGAAGGACAAAGATTAGAGGATGCAAACAGGAATGAAAAAATACCTGTAGCACAACTCCAAGTCCACTACAAAGAAAATGTAATACCGGCAATGCAGAAGAGATTTAGCTATAAATCTACGATGGAAGTGCCGAAGTTAAAGAAAATTAGTTTGAATATGGGTGTTGGTCGTTCAACTCAAGACCCTAAGTTGTTACAATCTGCAATCAACGAATTAGAATTAATTACAGGTCAAAGACCAGTAGTTAGAAAAGCTAAGATTGCAATTTCAAACTTTAAATTAAGAGAAGGAACGCCTATCGGTTGTTCAGTTACTCTTAGAAGAATTAGAATGTATGAGTTCTTAGACAGATTTATCAATATCACTGCTCCACGTATCAGAGACTTTAGAGGTTTCCCTGATAAGAGTTTTGATGGTAGAGGTAACTACACTCTAGGAATAAAAGAACAAATTATATTTCCGGAAATCGATGTTGATAAGGTAAACAGGATTACTGGTATGGACGTAACATTCGTCACTACTGCTAAGACTGATGAAGAAGCTCACGCTCTTCTTACTGAGTTTGGTTTCCCTTTCAAAAAGAAAAATCAATAAACAGGTGCTTTTAAATGGCTAGAAAAAGTGTAATAGCTAGAAACGAAAAAAGAAAGAAACTTGTAGCTAAGTACGAAGAGAAAAGGCAAGCGTTGAAAGAAGCTGGAGATTATGAAGGTTTGCAAAAACTTCCAAGAAACTCCTCTCCTACAAGAGTAGTAAACAGATGTTCTGTAACGGGAAGAAGCAGAGCAGTATATCGCAAATACGGACTTACGAGACACGTATTCAGACAGTTAGCGTTAGAGGGCAAATTGCCCGGTATTAAAAAAGCAAGTTGGTAATTTCTAGGTTAAAAACTATGGCAGTAACAGATCAAATAGCAGATTTCTTAACAAGAATTAGAAACGGTGGTAATGCAGGTCACAGATTTGTGAATATTCCACGTTCTAATATGAAAGTTGCACTATCGAAAATATTATTAGAGCAGGGCTTTATAGAAGGCTTTGAAGAAGTAGATAGTGGAGTACAAGGAGAAATCAAAGTAGAATTAAGATATTTTAAGAAAAAACCTGCTTTCAACCAAATAACTCGTGTGAGCAAACCTGGTAGAAGAATATATGTTCCTTCTGACCAATTGCCAAGAGTGAAAAATGGATTGGGTATGGCAATTATCTCTACTTCTAGAGGTGTATTGACAGACAAGGAAGCAAGAAAGCATAATGTCGGTGGCGAAGTAATTTGTACCGTATGGTAATATAATCGGAGAAATCAAGTGTCTAGAATTGGTAATCAAATAATTGAAATTCCTGAGAAGGTAACAGTATCAGAAAAAGATGGCTTAGTTTCAGCAAAAGGTCCATTGGGCGAAAAAGCTGTAAACTTACCTGAAGGTATTTCAGTTGAACTAAAAGACAAAGAAATAACTGTTAGCAGAGCAAATGATACTAAACCTGTTAAATCAAAACATGGTATGATCAGATCTCTAATAGCAAATGCAGTAGATGGTGTGAACAATGGCTTTAAGAAAACACTTATAATTGAAGGTGTTGGATTTAGAGCAGAGATAAAAGGTGATAGATTAATACTAAACTTAGGTTATTCTCATCCAATATTGGTTATTCCACCAGATGGTATTGCATTTGCAACTCCTAATCAGACTACAGTTGAAATATCTGGTTCGGATAAGCAGTTAGTTGGAGAAGTCTCTTCAAAGCTACGTAAACTTAGACTACCTGAGCCTTACAAAGGTAAAGGTGTTAGATACAGCGATGAAGTTATTAGAAGAAAAGCAGGTAAATCTGCATCTAAATAATGCATAATATTATTGAGTAGTTATGAATACAAAAAGTTTAAAGTATAAAAGAAAAGAAAGACGAAAAAGAAGTATAAAGTCTAAAATTAGAGGAACGGCTGAGATTCCAAGAATGTCAGTTTTCAAAAGTACAACAAATATGTTTGTACAAGTTATAGACGATATATCTGCTAAGACGTTAGTTTCTGCCTCAACTATTGATTCAGACGTTAAAGCTATGTTGAAAGATGACATGACTAAGATGGAAATGAGCAAAGTTGTTGGTAAAGTTATTGCCGAAAGAGCATTAGCTGCTAACATAGACAAAGTATGTTTCGATAGGAATGGTAATATTTACACCGGTAGAATTAAAGCATTGGCTGATTCTGCAAGAGAAGGTGGACTCAAATTTTAATAAGATCACTCAAAGGAGTAATTAACAGTGAGCAAAATTAAAGCTTCAGAATTAGACTTAAACGATAAATTAGTTTACGTTGGTAGAACAGCTAAGGTGGTAAAAGGTGGTCGTAGATTCAACTTCTCTGCGTTAGTAGTAGTAGGTGACGGTAATGGTCACGTGGGTTACGGATTAGGTAAAGCAGGTGAGGTAGTTGATGCTATTTCTAAAGCAACCGACGTAGCTAAGAAAAGTTTGATACACGTAACTATTCAAGGTGGAACAATACCTCATGAAGTAACTGGTAAGTACGGTGCTGGTAAGGTATTAATTAAACCAGCTACTCCTGGTACAGGTGTTATCGCCTCTGGTGGTATAAGAGCGGTACTTGAGTTAGCGGGTGTTCAAAATGTATTAACTAAGAATTTGGGTTCCTCTAATCCACACAACGCAATCAAAGCTGCATTGAACGGATTACAAAGAGTGGAAGATGTAAATTCAGTCGCTTCTAGAAGAGGCGTTTCAGTTGAAAAAGTAATCTTCGGATAATTCCTAAAGGATAAAGAAAATGTCAAAAATCAAAATTACACAAGTTAAAAGCAGTATTAAATCAAAGAGCAAACACAAAAAGACAATTGTAGCTCTTGGGTTAGGAAAACCAAATTACTCTAATGTTTTGCCAGATAATGAGCAAACTAGAGGTATGGTAAACACTGTAAAGCATTTAGTAGTAACAGAACAAATAAGCGAATAAAAAATATTACCGGTTTTAATATGAAACACATTGGAAATTTAGTTAAGCCGAAAGGCTCTACTCACAGTAAGAAAAGAGTAGGAAGAGGTGAAGGATCTGGATATGGTGGCACATCTGGTAAAGGACACAAAGGTCAAAAATCAAGATCTGGTGCAACTATAAACATAGGATTCGAGGGTGGGCAAATGCCTATTCATAGAAGACTTCCTAAGTTTGGATTCCACAATAAATTTTCAACTAAGTACGCTGTTGTTAACTTAGCACAAATACAGCAGCTAATAGATGAAAATAAATTAGATGCTAAAAAAATAGACAAAGAGTCTTTATTAGCAATTGGCGTATTAAACAAAAAGTCAATGCCACTTAAAGTATTAGGCGATGGCGAAATTACCTCATCGGCTACTATTACGGCAGATAAGTTTAGCTCTACGGCAAAAGAAAAGATAGAAAAAGCCGGGGGGGCGGTAAATCTTAATGGCTAAATTCGGCGAAACGTTTAGTAATATTTTTAAGATTGAAGAACTAAGGAATAGAATATTTTTCACCATAATAATATTATTAGTTGTTAGAGTGGGTGCATTCATCACCGTTCCAGGTGTTGATGTTGCTGTTTTAAAATCAACTATGAATGCAGGTGGGGCCAATGATTTATTTGGCTTCTTTGACTTGTTTGTGGGTGGTGCATTTTCTAACGCTGCTATATTTGCGTTAGGTATCATGCCCTATATTACATCATCAATTATTTTTCAATTGGCTGGTGTTGTATTCCCTCAAATTCAAAAAATGCAGAAAGAAGGAGAAGAAGGTAGACGTAAAATCAACCAATGGACTAGATTTGCTACAGTATTTATTGCTGGTTTACAATCTATTGGTGTTGCAGTTAAGTTAGTTAATACTACTGCAGCAAATGGAACACAAGTAGTTGCTGATCCTGGTGTTTTATTCTTCTTATCAACGATTATTTTACTGACTGCTGGGACTATTTTCCTAATGTGGTTAGGTGAACAAATAACAGAACGTGGTATTGGTAACGGTATATCATTGATTATCTTCATTGGTATTATTGCCGCGCTTCCAGTTGCACTTATGCAAGAGTATGAGTTAGTAGCAACTGGTGCACGTAACTGGATCTTTGAAATTATTATCTTTGCATTCTTATTTGCTATCATTGCTTCAATAGTATTGATAACTCAGGGTGCGAGAAGAATACCTGTTCAATATGCAAAGAGACAAGTTGGCAAAAGAGTATTTGGTGGAACTACTCAGTTTATCCCACTAAGGGTTAACACTGCTGGGGTTATGCCTATTATCTTTGCTCAGTCACTTATGTTTATTCCGAATACTATAGCACAGTTTTTCCCATCGTCGCCGGCTATGCAAAGTTTCGCGGCTTGGTTTAACCCTGCTTCCTTCGGATATGCATTTGTGTATGGAATTATGGTAGTATTCTTTACCTTCTTCTATACAGCCATTATCTTTAATCCAAAAGATATTGCTGATAACATGAAGAAACAAGGTGGTTTTGTCCCAGGTATAAGACCAGGTCAACCAACTGCAGAATACATTGAAAGAATTTTAACAAGAATAACATTGCCGGGATCTATATTTCTAGCAATAATAGCTGTTCTACCTACATTTGTACAAAATCTATTTGGTATCACATCATTGTTTGCATCATTCTTTGGTGGAACAAGTTTGATTATCATAGTAGGTGTAGGTCTAGATACATTGCAACAAATTGAATCACATCTGATGATGAGACATTATGATGGATTTATGAAAACTGGAAAAATGAAAGGAAGAGCTGGAGTTGGAGGTTTTTAGTATACTTAACTTTACGTTGCAATCAAATGAAGGCAAATACGTTAGTTTATGGTACTAAATAACAAAAAAGATAAAATGGCTAAACAAAAATTAATAGAATTAGACGGAATAGTAGAGGAAACTCTACCGAATACACAGTTCAAAGTAAAATTTGAAAATGGACACGAAGTGTTAGCTCATATCTCAGGAAAAATGAGAATGCACTTTATTAAAATATTACAAGGTGATAAAGTAAGAGTAGAAATGTCACCTTACGACTTGTCAAAAGGTCGAATCGTATATAGATATAAATAATATTAGGTTTTAAAATGAAAGTACAAGCTTCTGTTAAGAAAAGAAATCCAGACGATAAAATCGTCAAAAGAAAGGGCAGAGTTTATATTATAAACAAGAAGAATCCACGTTTTAAACAAAGACAAGGTTAAGGAGAAATTATGGCTCGTATAGCAGGTGTAGATTTACCAAAGAATAAAAGAGGCGTCATCGGCTTAACTTACCTTTATGGCGTTGGTAACAAAATATCAAAAGATATTCTAGCTGAAGCTGGGATTGATGAAAACAAGAAAATTGCTGATTGGAGTGATACTGAAGTAGCTACTTTGCGTGATATCATTGATAATTACAGAGTAGAAGGTTCACTAAGATCACAGACTCAAATGAACATCAAACGTCTTATGGACATTGGTTGTTATAGAGGACTTCGTCACCGTAGAGGTTTACCTGCACGTGGACAAAGAACAAAAACTAATGCTCGTACTCGTAAGGGTAGAAGAAAAACTATTGCAAATAAGAAAAAAGTAACTAAATAATAAGTAGGTATTAACTTTGGCTAAGAAAAGACAAAAAAAGAAAGTCGTATCAGATGTCCATGGTAAAGCATTTATCAAAGCATCTTTCAACAACGTAGTTGTTACGTTGACAGATACTTATGGTAACACTTTGACTTGGTCTTCATCTGGTAAAAACGGATTCAAAGGTTCAAAGAAAAATACTCCTTACGCGGCTCAAGTATCAGCAGAACAAGCTGGTAAAGAAGCTTTCGATATGGGGTTAAGAAAAGTTGACGTTGTAGTAAAGGGACCTGGTTCTGGTAGAGAAGCTGCTGTTAGAGCGCTTTCTAACGCTGGGTTAGAAATTCACTCTATCATTGATAAGACACCTATACCTCACAATGGTTGTAGGCCACCAAAAAGACGTAGAGTATAATTCGATTTTTCTACTCAAATAAAAAAAACTAAAAAATTATGAATATCCAAATGCAAATGCCTGAAAGGGTAATAATAGAAGAAAACTCAACTGATTTCCATAGCCAATTTATCATGCAACCTTTAGAACAAGGTTATGGTGTTACTATTGGGAATTCATTGAGAAGAATATTGTTGTCTTCTATTCCGGGCTCAGCTATTACTGGTATAAAAATTACAGATGTACTTCATGAATTCCAAACAATAGATGGAGTAATAGAAGATGTATCTGAAATTATACTAAACCTGAAACAGGTAAGAATAAAAAATATTGATAAAAAGCCAGTTACTCTCAACTTCTCTTTGAAAGGAAGCGGTGAGTGGACTGCAAAAGATATACAAGATGCTTCTGATGAAATTGAAGTTATTAATTCTGATTTACACATTGCAACTTTAGCAGATGATGCTGAGTTTGATGTTGAGTTAAAAATTGGTCGTGGTAAAGGTTATGTGCCTTCTGAAGATCAAAAGATAGTAGATTTCCCAGTTGGTATGCTTCCAATTGATTCTGTTTATACTCCAGTAAGAAACGTTATATTCAACGTAGAACCTTACAGAGTTGGACAAAGAACTGATTATGAAAGATTGGTATTGGATGTGAAAACCGACGGCACTATTACTGCTCAAGAATCACTTCACTTAGCTTCTAAAATATTAAGTGATCACATCAAATTCTTTATTAACTTTGATGCTTATGAAACTGACTCATTGTCAGGTAGATCAGCTGAAGAAGAAGAGAAAGCTGCTGAGAAAAAACGAATTAAGAAAATATTAGAAACTCCAGTTGATGAGTTAGAGCTTTCAGTTAGAGCTCACAATTGCTTGAAGCGTGCTGATATTGGCAGACTAGCTGACCTAGTATCGTTAAAAGAATCTGAGTTGTTGAAATTTAGAAACTTTGGTAAGAAATCACTCAACGAGTTGAAAGACTTAGTTGCTAGCCAAGGTCTTGATTTTGGAATGAACGTAGAGCAATACTTGAAAGATGAACCAAAATCTATGTTAATTAATAATTAGTAAACTGCAAAAATTGAAGTACGAAAATGAGACATTTAAAATCAGGAAAAAAACTCAATAGAACTGCTAGTCACAGAAAAGCAACTTTACAAAGTTTAGCTAGTAATCTTATTGAACACAAGAGAATTAAAACTACTACGGCTAAGGCAAAAGCGCTAAGACCATACGTAGAAAAATTAGTTACAAAAGCAGTTCATGCTTTAGACAACGAACAGAATGGCAAGTTAGATGCTGGTCAAAATATTGATATACATACTCGCCGTGTTGTTGCTCGTGAACTAAAAAGAAAAGATATTCTTCAAGAATTATTCGATTCTATTGCTCCCGTAGTTACTGGTCGTACTGGTGGTTATACTCGTATTATCAAGATTGGTGCAAGAAGAGGTGACTCTGCTGAAATGGCTTTAATTGAATTAGTAGATTGGTCTGGTGATCATGATAGTTCTTTTGCAAAGTCTAAAACTAAGAATTCAAAAACAGAATCTAAAGAAGATACATCAGTAGTTGATTCTGTAAAAGAAAAAGCAACTGAAGTGGTAGACAAAGTAGAAGCGAAAGCTGAAGATGTTACAGAAGTTGTTGAAGAGAAATTAGAAGAAGCTAAAGAAACTGTTGAAGAAGTAACTGAACAAGCCGAAGAAAAAGCCGAAGAGGTTATTGAAACTGCTGAAGAAAAAACTGAAGAAGTCGCTGAAGCTGTTGAGGAAAAAGTTGAAGAAGTAACTGAACAAGCCGAAGAAGTAGCAGAAGATGCAAAAGAAAAAGCTGAAGAAATTACTGAAGATGCTAAAGACGCAGCAGAAGATGTTGCTGATAAAGTAAAAGGCGATGATGAGGAAGACAAAGAAGATAGCAAAAGCTAACAAATTGTCTTTAAACAAATAAATATTATACAGGCGTTCTTTTGGAACGCCTTTTTTATGTCTATGATGAATTATAAAATAAATAGTCTTACCAAAATATTCGAATCTCCTAATGGTGATGATCTTACTGTATTCGAAAATATAAATCTTCTGTTGAAAGAAAGAGAAACATCATCTATTGTTGGGGCTTCTGGTAGTGGTAAAAGTACACTCTTACATATAGTGGGTACAATAGATAAGCCTACTTCAGGGTCGTTGATTTACAAAGATGAAGAGCTTGATATTGATTTGGTTTCTGCTAGCCAAAAACTACTTAATTCGTTTAGAAATACTAAACTTGGTTTTATATTTCAATTTCATCATTTGTTACCAGAATTTACTGCTATTGAAAATGTGATGATTCCAGCTAAAATTGCTGGAGTAAATGATAAAGTTGCACAACAAAAAGCAATGGAACTATTGCAGTTTGTTGGACTAGAAAATAGAGTAGATCATAAACCAAAAAAGATGTCTGGTGGTGAGCAACAAAGGGTGGCAATAGCTAGGGCTATAATTAATGAGCCCCAATTACTAATAGCTGATGAACCCACTGGTAACTTGGACGAGAGAAATTCGGACTTAATAGCTGAAATGTTTACTAAGGTAAATGAAAAAACCGGGACTGCTATTCTACTTGCTACTCACAGTAGCAAATTTGCTTCTATAGCAAACATTAGATATGAATTGTCTAATAAAGGACTAGCTCAACTTAACTAATTCGAATTTTTTCAATAACTTCTCTATCATACTTGTATTTTGAAACAATAGTTGTAAAGAGTGTTGCAACTAACACACCTACTATAGCACCAGCAGATATATCAACAACATAATGCACACCTACAAATACTCTTGAGATAGATACTAGAAAAGCAATAGTGAAAAATATAGCTACTTTTCTTTTGAAAAAATGGCTCAGTACCATGGCTGCGCTAAAGTTGTTAACTGCATGATTAGAGGGGAAGCTCAAACCACTGCCACAATTGATTAGAAGATTAACTCCATTCAAATCACGACAAGGTCTCACACGAGCAAAATATTCTTTTAATAATTGTGCATTAATTAAATCACACAACCCAACGACAAAGAGTAAAACAAAAAGAATATACAATCCTTTTAATCTATATTTTACCAATAAATAGAGCATCCCAAATAAATAAAATGGTAACCAATAATCAAAGGAAGTTATAATTGGCATTAAATAATCAGTAATGGGGTTTGCCAAACCTTGATTTATAAAATAGAAAAGTTGTTTGTCTAATTCTATTAACTCTGTCATAATTTTATGTAAATCTATTTTATATTATTAAATTCTATCTTTAGCGAATACAAAATAACCCAATTATTGTAAATAAGAAAAGTTCATTATGCCCTTTGACCACATTATAATCACAACACAAGACTTTCCGCCTTCAGCTGGGGGTATTCAGACCTGGTGTGTAGAGTTAGCTACTAATTTCTCACTAATGGGATACAAAGTGACTGTCATAACAAAATCCTTCGACAATTTTGTAGAAGAGCCTTTTATATGCGATAATGTGAAAGTAATAAGATTGCCGCACGAGCAATGGAAACGAGAAAAAAACACATTGATATATAATTGCTTGAAGGAAATTGATACTAACAAAAGCATATTGTTGGCATCTAATTGGAAAATGGGCCTCCCTGTTTATCTATATAATTTACTGCACAAGTTGACATATTTCGCTGTGTGCCATGGGTTAGATGCCGTTGAACACAGAACTGTTAACAAATTTCTACAAAAAAGAACTTTTAGTAAATCGAAAGGAGCCGTAGCTGTAAGTAAATATACTAAGCAGTTCATGAAAGAAAATAATATCAGATCACAAGTCGATGTGATAAATAATGGAGTGGACTTAAATAAGTTCTTTAGAGTTGATACTGATGAACAGCTAAGGAATAAATACGAATACGAGAATGAGAAATTCAATATAGTAAATGTAGGTAGATTAGAAGAAAGGAAGGGATACGATAAAACAATAGAAGCAATAGCAGATTTGCCAAATGTGGTATTCCATATTGGTGGCAAAGGGAAGTATGAGCAGAAGTTAAAAGACTTAGTTGACGAGTTATCACTACAAGATAGGGTTAAGTTTCATGGGTTTATACCTGATGAAGATTTGAATGCCATTTTCAGTATGTCTGACTTATTTGTTATGCCATCACGAAATGTAAATGATAGTGTGGAGGGCTTTGGGATTACTTACTTGGAAGCTGCTGCTTGTGGCACTCCCTCAATTGGTGGGTTGAATACAGGTGCTGAGGATGCAATAGAGCAAGGTAAATCTGGTCTTTTGGTCAATGGTGAGAAACCAGCTGATATTAGATCAGCAATTGAGGAGTTGAAAAACAATCCCGAAAAACTAAGTCAAATGGGAAATTATGCAGCCGAAAGGGTAAAGAATTTTACATGGGATAAGATTGCTAAACAGTATATTGACTTCTTTAATGAGAAATCATAAATGAAGAGTAAGATTAAAGTACTTCATGTTTCTCATTTCCCTCATTATAAGATGGGCGGGCAGAAAAGTATGTTAGCTCTGATGGAAAACTTAGAAAGTAAGAAAATAATTAATTACGGTTTGACAGTTAGTGAGGGACAGTTAACGGAAAAATTCAAAGAGATGGGAGTTAAGTATTTCACTATTCCTTTGACTAAACTCTCATTAAATAATATTTTTAAGATTTTTAGTAATGCTCTAAAAATAAGAAGAATCTGCAAAAAGAATAGTATTGATATTATTCATTCTGATTACGAAAGAGATGGGTTTTTGTGTGGGCTTGCTACCTATGGTATTAAAACAAAATCGGTGTGGCACGTTAGGGTAACTAAACGTAATAATTTAGATGATATGAATTACAAGTTGAACGACAAATTGATTTGTATATCGGAAGGTGCGAGAAAGCGATTTGTTGATAATGAAGATTACAAAGAGAAGACAACAGTTATTTACAATGGTGTTGATTGCAATTTGTTTTCTCCAGTGAGTGACAGAAAAGGAATGAAGTTAGAATTGGGAATGCAATCGGACAAGTTTACCGTGCTTTTTGTAGGGCAGATGAAAATAGGTAAAGGCATATATGAGATAATAGATGCTGCAAAGTTTTTACCAGAAGTAGAGTTTGTTCTATTAGGCGAATTTTTAAATGATGATGAAAAATCAAATTGGCTTAACACAGTTGAAAAAGAGAAAGTCTCAAATATAAATTGGTTTGGGCAAAAGCAAGAGATTCATAAATGGATGCAAGCCGCCGATTGTTTGATTTTACCTTCGCACGAAGGGGCAGAAGGTATGGGAAGAGTTGTATTCGAGGCAATGGCTTGTGGTACTCCTCCTGTTGGTTCGAACATTAGCGGTGTAAGTGAAGCAATAACAGATGAAAGTGGGATATTGGTTCCGGAGCAAAATGCTGAACTCTTGGCTGATGCAATACACAAATTGAAAAGTGATGCTGAATTGTGGAATAAGCTCTCTGAAGCAAGTAGAAGAAGAGCTCTGGATACTTTTGACATTAAAATCCACGCTAATAATGTTCTTAATATTTATAGCGGGTTGGTTGGTTGAGCAATTTATCACCAATAAAAATACTATTTCATAGTGCTTACAGCCATGCTAAAATGGGTGGACAGAAAAGCTTATTAGCTCTTATAGATAATATGGACAGGGAAAAGTTCACTCCATTTCTTTTGTTACAAGATGAAGGTGAATTAATGCAAATGGCGGATGACCGAGGTGTCACTGTTTTTAAACAACATATACCAGGTTTCAAGCCACCCAATTTATTTAAATTATTGAGAATCAGAAATAGAATAAAAAAGTTTATTAAGAATAATGATATTGATATTGTTCACTCTGATGACGCAAAGTTTGCTTATTTTTCTACTTTGGTTGCTAAGAAAGTTAATGTAAAAACAATATATCACGCAAGAGTAACTGATGGTAGAAAGTATGATAAGCTACTGGAAAAAAATATAGATAAAGTAATTGGTATATCGGAAGCGACAAGAATGCGATTTGACAATATACCCAAGAGCAAATTCCAAGTTGTTCATAATGGAGTCAATTGTGATATATTCCACAACAATTATGATAAATCTGAAGTTAGAGATAGGTTAGGAGTTGAGAAAGAAAAAAAGGTTTTGATTTTTATTGGTCAAATAAAAGAGTCGAAGGGGCTGGGTGATATTTTTGATGCTCTTTCAAGTTTAGATGATCTGAACTCTTACAAACTATATATATTAGGTAGTGAACCAGAAGAAGGAAAGCTTGTGATATTTACAAGTTTGGCTAAAAAGTTGGGATTAGAGAATATAGTTAAGTTTGTTGGTCAAAAAAGCAATGTGAATGAATGGTTACAAGCTGCTGATGTTGTGTTGTTCCCATCGTACGAAGGAGCTGAGGGAATGGGCCGAGTTCCGTTTGAGGCAATGGCAACTGATACACCAGTGATTGCTACCAACATAAGCGGTGTAAATGAAGCAGTCAATAGTGATGTTGGTATTTTGGTTGAGCAAGAAAGACCAGACCAATTAGCTGATGCAATTACTAAAATATTGGATGATGAAGAATTGTATAACAAATTAGCTACCAATGGCAGAAAGAGAGCTTTGGAGCTGTTTGATATAAAAGTACACGCAAAAAATATGATGGATTTGTTTGAAGAAATGGTGAATGAAAATGAAAATTAGTGGTTTTTCTTTTGTTAGAAATGGGGTGAAGCTTTACTATCCAGTGCGAGAGTCTATTGAGTCTATTCTCCCGATTTGCGATGAGTTTATTGTCGCAGTGGGCGAGGGTGATGAGGATGATAATACACGCGAAGTAATTGAGTCTATCGGTTCGCCGAAAATCAAGATTATTGATACTAAATGGGATGAACAGCACTGGAAAAAAGGAGCTATTAACTCGCTTCAAACTAATATTGCTCTGAAAGAATGCACTGGCGATTGGTGTTTCTATGTTCAGGCTGACGAAGTAGTCCACGAAAAGTATTTGCCTGTGATAAATTCAAGATGTGAAGAGCTGTTGGACAACCACGAAGTAGAAGGGTTGCTTTTCAAATACAAGCACTTTTGGGGAGATTATGACCACTACCACAAGAGCCACGCTTGGTACCCAGAGGAAATAAGAATAGTTAGAAACCATCCGAAAATTCATTCTTGGGAATCGGCTCAGTCGTTCAGATATTATGAAGAGTATAGAGATACACACCAACGTGAGGACACACGTAAGCTGAAAGTAGCAAGAGTTGATGCAGAGATATTCCACTACGGTTGGGTCAGGCCTCCGCAGATGATGCGAACAAAACAGAAGGCATTGAATAGCGTTCACTGGGGACGCAAGAGGGCAGAGGAAGATTACGACAAAGGCGAGAAGATATACGACTATGGCCCTTTGGATAGATTGGAAGTTTATAAGGATAGTCACCCTAAAGTAATGGAAGATATGATTTCACGAATGGATTGGAAAGACAAGCTACAATATAGCGGGAAGCCGAGTCCAACAAGGGAACTCCACAAGCACGAAAGGACTAAGTACAAAGTGCTGTCAGCAATTGAAAACAATCTTCTTGGTGGCAATAGTTTGGGTGGATTTAAGAATTATGAACTTGTAAAGGGTGTGTAGTTTCTACACAAATTATTAGATGCTAAAGCAAGTTATAAATAACTTAGTTCTAAAGTATTCAGCTAATAAGACTGAAACTGTTAATGTGGGTGACAAGTTGAACGAATTTGCTTCTGCAAAGCGAATACTGCTGCTCAGACAAGACAGAATTGGCGATGTGTTAATTTCATTGCCGTTTGTCAAAAAGCTGCGAGAGGAGCTCAATGGGGTAAAGATAGATATAGTGCTAAGCCACAAAAATAAAGGGGCTATGTTTGCTCTATTCGGTTTGGTGGATAATATAATTATTATGGACAAAGGGATTGGCGGCTACAAGAAGATTATCAGTGAAATAAAAAAAAGTAACTATGATGTTGTTGTTGACTTGTTTGATAACACTTCAACTACTTCCAGTATTTTGGTAGGTGCAAGTACGGCAAAGTTGAAATTGGGCTTTGATAAAGAAAATAGTAGTATTTATTCTCATATAGTTGATTTACCCGATAAGACTAAGTTTAATATCACGCAAAGATTAAATAATTTGCTTATTCCATTTGTTGGGAATAATGAAAACGGCCATACTCTTGAGTTTCAGCTAAATGAAAATGAAATAAATGAAGCAACAAATGCAATAGATTGGTCAAAAAATAAACTGAGGGTCGGTATAAACTTATCAGGATCGAATGATTCGAAAAATTGGGGAACAGGGAACTACATTGCGTTTCTGAAAACTGTAAAAGCAAAATATGAAAATGTAGAATTTCGTTGCTTTACCACAATGGGAAACAAGTTGCAACTGAGCGAAATAGTGACCGCTACGGGAGGGAAAGCCGCTCCATTTGTGAGCTCATTCCGTGAGTTCACGGCAATGATTGCTACTTGCGATATTATTATAACCCCCGATACTTCGGTGGTGCATTTGTGTTCTGCTTTTGATATTCCCTGTATTGGGCTGTATTTAGTAAGTGATAATCCTAATGTTGGAATGCCATGGGCGCCAGAAAGTAAGCATAGTAAAGTGTTGACGGCTCCACACAGTGAGTCTTTAGAATATATAAAAATAACCGATGTGCTACATGCACTCGATGAAATAATAGAGGAAATAAATGATTAATTTTTTTGATGTAAATTTTGATAGAGTAATAGTTCATAAGATAATTGCTAAAACTCAAGACACCGATGCTGGGAATGTACTCAGGGCTGATGGTTTGGTCGATGTGTCGCCACAGACAATTCAGACTATACAAGACAGGTTATACGATGCTGCTTCGGGGTCTAAGTTTTTCCAACTTGCTATTTCTGACAGCACAGAGTCGAGCTTTTATGGCTATGCTAAGGACTTGCACGACAGCCACGAAGAGCGATTTATCGATTACACTGGTAAAACAGCTGAACTGATGGCTGAATCGATGAAGACTGGTACAATTCCTGGTGGCTATTTGATTATATTAGAAGGTAAGACTGACAGAACTGAGAAGAAAGTAATAGTAGCTATAAAGGCAGAGATGCACAATGCAATGTCATTAAAAAATAATGAAATCAATCTAATCGATGATGTTTTCCTTAGCCCATCAAAAAAATTCTTCAAATTTGGGTTACTCTTTGAGTATAACGAACCGCAAAAGGAAGAGTTTGAGGATATGGATTTCCCGAATGACAAATGGGGTGCATTCATTTTTGATCAGCAGTTCCGTCCGGAATCATCGCTTGCGGAGTATTTCTATCGTGATTTTTTAGGTTTTACAACAGAGAAAAATGGCAAGATTCAGTCCCGTAGATTTTATAATGAGACTGAAAAATTCATTATGGATAATGTGCTAGAACTGAACAATAAGAAGGATATGCTCAATTTACTTGACTATGAATTCACTCAAAACAATCAGGAAGTGGACTTGTCACCTCGTGATTTTGCTGATACATATATCCACGATGAAGCACTAAACCAAGACTATAAGGACGATATTGTTGACTATCTTCCCTCAGTTATTGAAAAAGATAGTAGCTTAATAAAATCAAAGCTATTCAACAAAAGAATTGCATTTCCTAATAATATCAAAATAGCTGGCTCCAAAGATGCAATTGATGCCAATGTAGAGATAATTGAAAATGAAGAGGATTTGCGTGAGCTTTCCACTCTGCAAGAGGGCTATACGATTGTAAAGATTAAGGGCCGCCCTTATGATAAGTAAAGAGTAATGTTACTAGTATAAATGAGTAAAACTTTAATATATATAATTATAAGGCTAATTAGTGGTTTGTTATTTCCAATAGTAAAAATAATCTACAGTAAATTAACAGGTCAAACTAGAAGAATTAATAAAAAACTTGGGACTCAATTGATTGAAAGTGGGTTCTTAGATTTTGCTGATATTTCTGATCGCAATGAATTAGAATTTGAGATTAAAAATACATTTAATGTATATGATGAAAGAAATTTTAAACTTGCACACATAGACTCAGAAGAGTTAGCTGAGTTTAGTTTTGATTTTTTTTACCTAGTTTGAATAAAATGTTAAAGAAAAGAAATTTTAATTTGAAAGTAAGTAAAGCTGAAGATTATGAGATAACAAATTGCATTTATATAAATGAATCAAAGGTTGAACTTTATACTAAATTAGAAATTGAGAATGGCACTTTCTGGGATAGAGGAGCAAAAAACTTTTTTAAGATTGTTAATGAGTTAATGTTAAGTGAACAACTTCAAGAGAAGTTTTATTTACTATACGGCGGGAATGATCTATCCGTCTTTCTTTTAACTGATGAGCAATATAGAATTATAAAGCATAGATACTTTGATAATGATTACGAACAACCGTATTTGCCTGAGTAATTCAACAGAGTTTTATAAAAAAATAAATTAATTAATTAAACTAAGTTACAGCCATATAATTGATATTCCATCTAAATCCCCAAACTAAATATAGACTGATGGATTAGTTCTATCTTTGTACCATTTAAATCATAAATCATCTTCTCAAATCCGATTGCATTAGAATAGACATAAGTGGCAGTGTAGTTTGGATTTTCTAAGCTGTGTACTTCCAATGTCCATCTTCGCATAATGTCGTTGGGTACTCTTTTGTTTATGTTAAGTCTTTCTTCATCAACTACTATCAAGAAGCCACGTACGATCATGCTATCTTTGCTACCACTTTCTGTAGCTATTTTCTGTTCTACATATATGGAGTCACCCACTTCTAATGGAAATTTCACTTGTGGATAGGGCAATTGAGCTAAATCATTAAAAAATTCAAAACTAGGCATCGTTA
The DNA here is from genome assembly GCA_040264895.1 of Bacteroidota bacterium. Lineage (GTDB taxonomy): Bacteria > Bacteroidota > Ignavibacteria > Kapaibacteriales > UBA2268 > PGYR01. The sequence continues at coordinate 5,489 of JBDQHL010000007.1, read as the reverse complement.
GTAATACTTGACCATCATTCTGGATTGCAGGGGCTAATTCCATTACAAATGTTTTAGGATTCAGATTCTTTTCTTTGTATTCCCAACGGAAAGAATTTTTGTCAATCTCTGAGCCAGCTTTGTTATTAATAATTAACCAATAATGCTCATCGAAATCAGAGTGTTTTACAGTGTATGTATGATAAGTATCTGTGCTAAATTGTTGTGAAAACAAAGTGTTTGCAATAATAAATAAAACTAGGATTAGATTTTTCATTTGTTAATTCCCTAATATAGAAACATTATGATATGTAGTATAATGATCGATCTCCACTTCTTTACCTGCTAAGTAATATTTGAAATTCACAAACCCATATTCACTAGAATAAGTATAAGTTGCTCTGTAGTCTGGGTTGTCACTATTATATACTTCCAATATCCAAGTCTTAACTACTTTGTCATTTACTAGTTTCTCTTCGGAATCAACCATTTTTATGTATCCTCTGATATTGATGCTATCTCGCTGATGATTATCTCCATACTTTATATATGATTGCTCAATATAAATAGAATCACCACCTTTCATAGAAAAATTCAATTGAGGATATGGAACTTGACCTAACTCAGATAAATAACCATTAACTGGCATTTTTAATAAAACAGTAGAATCCGTTTGCATGACCGGAATTTCTATTCTGGAGTATCTTTTGATTGTGTTTCTAGCGTTGAAATCCCAGCTTGAAGTGTACATACTTGGACGTCTATTTTTTGAATTATATAAAGCAAGAGTATCTACTTGATCGTATTCTGAACTTTTAACTGTATAAAAATAGTCCTTATCACCATCAAACTGCTGTGCTTGAATGGCTATAGATAAGGTTAGTATTATTAGAAGATACTTTAACAATTCAACTCACGATTTGTAATACTTGTCACAACTTAATCAAAAACAGCATACTACACAAAAAAAAGCCCCGCAATTGCAGGGCTTATAGTTAATACTCTAATCGTAACTATATCACTAAAACTCTAATTCTGCTCCGATAAATACACTTCTCTCAGGACCTGCAAAGAAGTTCTTACCTTCTCCAGCAGCAGCATATAAGTTGTTAGTTATATTGTTTACTTGCAAGTGAACTCTGATACCCTTCGTACCCATAAAGTCTTTGAATCTGTAGCTTATGTTTGTGTTCATGAAGTAATATGAATCTACCTCATTGTCAGCATAATAACCGCCACCTAGATTTTCTTTAATTCTCGGATCAGTAGTAAGCAAATCACCGAAGTTGTCAGTCATGAAGCTACCCACATAGTGTGCTGAAAGCATAAAGTTGAAGTCGCTTAGGTTGTAACTTGCAGTGAATGAGCCCATTGCATCAGGGAAGCCAGCTATTCTATTTCCGTCTAGGGCAATTGTAGTACCGTCATCCAGTGCATAATTATATGTTACAATCTCGTTTTGACTGAATGTCCCATTAGCATATAGGTCTAATCTACCGTTCGAATTGTCGAATGCTTTCATTCCTGCTTCTAGCTCAACACCAAAGTGAATTGTTTGCTCGGCATTACCATCGATTGGTGCACCGAACTGGTCTAACTGACCACTCTTAACTAACTCATCACGAAGATCCATTAGATACACATTACCAGATAGATTATAAGTTTCAGAGATATAATTCCATCCAGTCTCAATGTTGAGCATTTTCTCTGGTACAACCAATGGATTGTCAAAATCGTAGCTGAATTGTTCATTTCCAAGTGGCACTCTTCGGAACTGTGGTCTTGCACCATCCCAAGATGCACTTGAGTTGTACAAATTATTCATTCTTGGCTCTCTTTGTGTGTATGCTGCTGAGAAGTACACATTCTCTGTCTCGCTGTAGTTCCAGTTTACCCCAACTCTTGGGTTAAGGAATAAATATTGAACATCAAATAATGGCTCTCCTTCTTGTGCTAAGTTCCCATCAATGTCTGGGTATTGAGTTAGCTCACCAGCTATCTTGTCATTTGCTATTCTGTATGAGTGATAGACTAGTTGTGCTTCACCACTTACCATAAGGTCGTCAGTCAAAAAGTGCTGATTACGAGCAAAAAGCGATACAATATCTCTGTATCCATTGTGCTCGTAAAATTTATAGTCTGGGTCATATCCTTCGGGTAAGTTTTCAGCAAATTGCAGTTTACCCCAGTGGTCAGAGCGGTGTATTCTTATTTCAGCACCAGTAGTCAATATATTGCCGTCTGTTTCCCAAATCAATCTTGGTATCCAACCACCTTGTTTGTTGCCCACAAAAGCTCTGATTAATGGATTGCCTGGATCGCCTGCTTCAGGGTAAACCTTGTCAAAACCATAGCTGTTGCCGTCTGTCCAACCAGTACCTGAGTAATCGAAGTACCCAGTTCCAGCGAAATAGTATAGAGATGATTTGAAAGTTAATTCGTCGTTGATATACCAGTCATTAAGTAATTCTACGTGGGGAGATTCAAACTGCTCTTCAGCTACATCACGTCTGTCCACTCCAAATGAAAACTCCCTACCGTCCTCACCATGCTCCCAATAGCTATAGTTAAGTGTTCGTTTACTTGGATCAGTCATGAAGTCTTTTGGTAGACCATCGTAAGACAGTCCGTCACGTTGTGAAGTACCATAAACATTCACTTGTGTTTTCAAATTCTCATCGAATCGGATTGCACTAAAGAAATAGCTATTCAGGTAAGCGTAAGATTGGTCACGATAACCTTCCGAGTTGATGTCACTTATTCTACCGTAGAATGCGTATTTGTCATCGACTAAGCCCGATGAGTATTCGAACTTTAGCTTGTCAGTATTTGCAACAAATTCATTTCTGCCGCTAAACTCTTGGAATCCAGATCCATAAGACATACGGATACCTGGATTGTTAATGAATGCAGAAGTAGTTAGGTTTATACTACCGGCAATTGCTGCCGCACCATAGTTCGCCAATCCTGCACCACGTTGTACTTGCACTTCACCCAAACTTTCCTGAATATCTGAAAGATTGATAAAGTAAACATTGTGGTCTTCGGGGTCATTCTGTGGTATTCCGTTCACCAATACGGAGATTCTACGTTGGTCGAATCCACGCAGACGGATGTTTGAGTAACCGATGCCGTTACCATTCTCACTATAAGAATATAAGGATGGCATCTTTTGCAACTGCATAGGCAAATCGATATTCGAAGTCGTTTGCTCCAGCTCTGCTTGTGTAATTTCGGAGAACGGAACAGGCGATTGCCTTTCCTTTGCTTTAGTAGAAGTTACCGTAACGCTAGGCGCTAGGTAAGTTTTGATTGTGTCTTGCTCTTCTGCATTAGCAGAGAAAACAGAGGCGACAAATGTGAGTAATATTAGCTTTTTTAACATATCAGCCCATAAAAGATTTATTAATAAAATAATTAAAAATCCGTTAGAGCCCTGATAAGCGTGGTTAGCTTGTTGGTAAAAGAGTGGTTGTAAGCCCACCGTTTTCCTACGCAGGTATTATCCTGATCAGGTGCAAGGAGTAAAAATCTCAGCCAACAAGTTTATTTGTTAGCACCTCCAACGGTAATACAAATTTAAAAAGGTTATTTGGTCTTTGCAAGTAGAGTAGATGAAATTCCCCATCCAAATGTCGAGTTGGATAAACTGCTGTCATTCCGAGGGAGTCTGCAAGACGACCGTGGGAATCTATCTTTGTTAATGCAGACAAAACCCTCCCAAATCCTCATATATCAGGGAGGGCTTACAAATATTAGAGTTTCTTTGTGAAGAACAGGTCTGGCTCCTCCTTGCCTGTCACGTCTTCAGCGTGAATAAAGGAGGTTGGGAGGATTAACAATTTAACCAGATTTCCAAATTCCAATAATTATCACTATCTTAGAAATTGAGTTATAACTAAAGAATATAAAAATGAAAAAAATCCTACTTATTTCCCTGCTACTACTTGTCGTATTTTCTTGTAAAGATGATGAGAGCGACATTGTTTCGCCTGATCGTGAATACGCTCCAAAAATAATTCAAGAAACCTATGGCAATGCAAAGCTCGTTGGCTTTGTTAATGATAAAAATGGCAGACCTCTTGCTGATGCAACAGTCTTCTTCGGTGCAGAGAAAACCACAACTGGTTCAGATGGGAGCTATCAACTAAACACACTATCAGTTGGAGCAAACAAAAGAATATGGTTCGAGAAAGATGGATATGCCTCCACTCAGAAATTAGCTGACATAAGTGAAGAGCTACCAAACAGAATAGATGCGAGCTTATTCCCAATTGGCAAAACAATGAAGATGACAAGTGATGGTGGAACGATAGAAGCTGAAAATTTCTCAGTAGAAATTGAACCAGGTGGATTCATTTATTCTGATGGGACTCCGGTAGAGGAAGACGTAACTGTAGAAGCAACAGCGTTTTTAGCAACTGATGATGAATTGCTAAATGCTTTCCCAGGGGAGTTCAGAGGAACAAGAACAGACGCTACTACAACAGCAATAGAATAATTCGGATTTATAGATGTTGAGCTCAAAGTAGAAACTGGTGAGCCAGTTCAAATGGCTGAAGGAGTAATTGCAACAATCAAGATTAAAGCACCAAATAACGCTCCAAGTTCTATTCCTATGTGGCACTATGATGAAGGCAAGGCAAAATGGATAGAAGAAGGAGTTGGCAAGCTTAATGAAGGATTTTACACAGCAGATGTTAGCCACTTCACCAAGTGGAATTGGGATAGACCCTACGATGAAACTTCAAAGCTAATTGGTAGAGTAATAGATAGTGATGGCAAACCAATAGAAGGAGCAAATGTAGTACAAAAAGGGGTTACTATTAGATTCCAAAACTCAATAAAGACTGATGAGAATGGAGAATTTGAATTGCGCACCCCGGAATCTAATGAATCAGAAATTGAAGCTAAAGTTGAATTTTATAGCTCAACTATAGTTAACTATACAACATCTCCTACTAAGAGATATAGAAATGACATAGGTGAACTTATTATTGATGTGAGCATTGATAATATTATACCACCATTTATTTCAAATGATGTTTTATACATTACTATGGGTAAAACAGCTATTATCAAAGGTGATTATTTAGGGGAACAAAAAAGAGCTGGTTACAAATTAAATTTGAATGGAAATGACGTAGAAACTATAAAATGGAAGAATGACTTAATCGAATTTGAAGTTCCAATGGGAATACCAGAAGAAGGAATAATTCAAATTGATAGAGATGGTGTTTTAAGTAGGGAAGTAAGTTATGAAGAGGGAGATTGGACTTGCGAGATTAATGGGGTAGTGTATGATAATAATGATTTACCTAAAGAACCTATTTTATTTACTAATTTCGAACAAACTAGAATAAGAATTTCGAACAGTTCAATAGAAGAATTATCTGAATGTATAGGGAATCTTACTGCGCTAGAGAGATTTGAATTAGATAGAATTCAAATAAATTCTTTGCCTGAAACTATAGGTAAACTTCGAAATCTTAAATATCTCTCAGTTTATC
>JBDQHL010000006.1:0-50162 GCA_040264895.1 Bacteroidota bacterium | reverse complement strand
TTCCTTAACAGCATAAAATTCATTTTTTTATAAATTATTGGTTATTTAATAGCCAAAAAGAAGATTATTATTTATAATTGTATAAATTTGGTTTACAGCAAAAAAGTGCCCGAATAGTCGGGCTCAATTTGTAAAAAGACAATCCTGATAAGTAAAAATTAGAAATTTTGTTTAATTACTAATAATTTTGGATTTTATATTACACTGATAAATAATCTATATAGATTTAGAGCTAAGATTTTTTCTGATTTCTGCTACTCTATCTATTTGTATCTCACCGCCACCATTATCAAAATGGTTCAATAGATAAGTAACTACACTAGCTATTTCTTCGTCATTAAGAATTTGAGGGCTCATAGTTGAATTGAAAGGTTCTCCGTTCACAACTAGAGGCCCAGAGTGTCCAACTATTATTACCTCTATTGGTCTTTCTGGATTCTTAGTGATGTTACTTGATTTTTTTAAAGGCGGGAAATATGTATTTTTTCCTTCACCATTACTTTGATGACAAAAGATGCAATTTTCCTTATACACTAATTCACCTTTAGCAATTTTTTTGCCTTTGGGTCATCTATGCTATTTATTGAATCTAATAGCGTATTGGTCTTTTTAGGAGATTCTTTAGTTGTAACAACAGAGGGAGGTGTTTTCGTTTCTATCTCTTTTTGTTCTAATTCTTTAGATGAATTATTATCATTACATGAAAATAAAAATAAAATACAAATTAAGAATATTGAAATTCTCTTATAGTCCTTCAGAAATAACATACTTACTTAACTTTAGATATATAATGATATTTTAACTATAGCAAATATATGTAATTAATTTAATGATTTATATATAAATTATAAATTTCTGGTTATTTGAAAGCCAAAATGTAAATTGTTATTCTCAGCACTTCCTAAGAAAGCACTCTGAGCGCCAGCATTGAACTGCTGTATGTTTATTGCTGTGTTGTTAGAAACTGAGAACTTGAAGAAGTGACCACCAGTCTCCATAACAAAACCAGCAGTATATGAATTATAACCTTGTCTCCAACCTGCAACAGTGGGGTTTGCTTCCAATAGTATGCTATACATGTCATCTATGTAATACTCGGCATATGTACCCAATGTTATGCTGTTCTCAACTTCCGGGCATTGTAGATGAGAGTTGTAAGAGAATGTAGGGGTTAAGCCTAATCCTAATTTTTCTCCTATCAAGGTGTTTATAATAGCTACACCATAGAAATGCCAGTCTTGTCCTGATCTTTCAACTTGAGGAACTGGAATTGGGCGACTAGAGTAAGCTACACCACCGAGAAAGCTAATTATTAATGGGAAAGTATCATCTTTGATTTTTATGGCTTTATACTTCGTTTCAAACCACCATTGTGATTGAAAATTAGATCTGCCTAAGTTGATAAATATATCATCAGTTACACCATACCCAAAGTTCATCATATTCACAACTCCACCATCGATACCAAAAAGTTGATCAAAACCTGATGAAACAGGCAAGTTAAATCTATGAGATATACCGTAGAGGAAATCGCCTTGTGTTAATGTCTCTGCAGTGGGTAAAGCATAAGCATATGTGCTATTAAATAATTGAAGTGGGGGCTCAGTTATTTTCTCTGACCTTTTCCAAGATTGAGCAAAAAGCATAGAAGGAATTAAAACTATAAATACTAAATATTTTACCATTTTAATTTTCTACCTCTGTAGTATAAAAGTCTAATCTCAAATCCATGTTCTCGTCTATTTTAACTAACATTAATGAAGGTACCTCTATATTGTGGTCAGTTAAGGTGACAACAAATTTAGTTTTTATGTGAAGCGTTTTACCATACTTATAAATATCTGCTTCAATTGTTTTAGTTTTTTCTACACCATGTACTTCAAATTTTCCTTTAGCTTTGATTTTATAATGCTTGTCATCAACTTTTTCAGACTCAACTATAGTACCTGAAAAAGTAGTTAGAGGGTATTTATCTGTATGCAAATAATCTTCTCTCATATGCCTATTTCTAAGCCCATTGTCAGTGTCAACAGTATTCAGTTCAACTTCAAAGTAAATATCTGAACCATCTATTTTGTCTTCTTCATTAAATATATATCCATCTATTGAATTAGTCACACCCTCAAAATCTTCAATAGGAGCATCTGAGATAAATTTTACAACATTCTTTTTTGATTTATCTACTTGGTATTCCTTGCTAAATAGAGTAAGTGTACCTACCAAAGCAAAAAGAATTATCATTTTTATAGTTTTCATTTCCATATCCGTTTTCTAATTAATTATTCTCAGCACCATTATCTATCCAAACTTTAATAGAATCTATGACAGCATCATCCAACTTTGGTCCGCCTTGAGGCATTAATGTAGTTCCATCACCTAATAATTTTTTAATTAAAAAACTATTAGCTGCATCTCCAGGCTCAACATAATTCATATTTCCTGCATTATTGAGTTTATTTATCAATCTGTCATATGCTACTGATTCTGAGAGTTCAGGAAGAAAAGCATTTACATGGCAACCTGATAATGCACAAGATGGTTGTATAACATTTTCATTTATTGCGGAAAAAGTAGCGGCCATTGCAGGCTCACCATCATCAACTGGTTCACACTCCGAAACAATATGTTCGGAGCATGAAGCAATTAGTAAAGTTGAAAAAGCTAAAATTATTAGTTTTAGATTCATATTATATTCTATTATTAGTTATTCATTAAAGTAAATGAGTAATCATTTCCTGAAGCACCCCACCAATGAAATCCATTACAACCATTCTCATTCATATCAGCGGCTCTTTCTATAATAGTACCATCTTCGTTTAGTTTAAACCATTCCCATCCATTATGATCAGGATTAAAGTCTGCACCTCTTTTAGCCATAGCCATAACACCCATTAAATCGCCTGTTTCGGTGTTAGTCATTTTTTTGGCTAAAATTGTTCCAATTGGCCATTCGCCATTTTCCATGCTAATATTTTCTTCGTTTGCCCATATGACTCTAGTTGACATAGCATCACCATGAGCAAAACCACCTAAAGCAGGGTCCACTCCTGTATTAGTTGCGAGTTCAGTCCAACTATCATAGTCTGCAAAGTCGTTATCAGTTGCAACGAATTCAGTATCAGTTGGCTCAGTACCTGTATCGTAGTCATCGTCATCGCTAAAAGCGACAACAAAAAGTCCAGCAAACAAAGAAAGCAAAAGTAGTTTAAAAAAACTCTTCATAATAAATACTCCTATAAATGTGATAAATGTACATTAACAAATACTAAAAAATATAGGACATAGTAACATACATAGAAATATTTAAATCTTGTTTGTTCTTATAGTTTACAAAACAACTATTTATGTGATTTGTTACAGTTGAAGTTCAACTTGGAATCTATATCTCCAATCAGTAGCAGTAGAATTAATTGGCATATCAAAGTAAGATATGTCTGATTGGACTTTAAGTTTGTGACCTTTTAAGTACTTTGAAATACCTAGTGTATATTCTTTTAGTTCATTGATAGCTGAAAATTCATTATCTGGCTCTACTTGTGTGTATCTACCAGAGATTTCCCAATAGTTTCTAAATAAGTAGCCTAACTGTATATTAAATGAATTTCCTGTAAGAAATTGTCTTGTAATGTCTGACATGTCTTCTGCAACTTTCTTATCTGCATATTCAGCCATTACACTTATACCTTGGTACTTGTAGATCAAATCAATGAATAGGGAAGTCATATCATTCGAAACAAGATTTCCTGAAGTATCATAGACGAAGCTACCAATTTGTCCACCTTGTCTATTTGTTCCATCGTTGAAGCTATATGTAGCTCCAATAGAGAGCTTATGGTTTTGACTGTGATTTAAATCTGAAGATTTATAGTCTCCCTTTTTACTCTCAAATTCACCAAAAGGTAAGAAATCGATATGTCCAGTGTAAGCAAATCCACCTGGGTTAGTAGCAGTTATATTTCTTCCTTCACCAGAGGTAAATGCAAATGTTGGTTTGAATATTACATCAGTTCCAAATTTATATCTTAGTTGAACACCTGCGTCACGATCAATATTAAAGTTTGAGTTCAATAGTGAACGATCAACAAACTGCAAATCACCAGATGAAATAACTCGTTCACGGTTACTTGGGATTTTAGTTTGTCCAACCCAAATATCAAAATTATTAAATAAGTAGTATTTTATCACTGCATCTAAAATGATATTAGAGCCACGACTCCCAAAGTCTGCAGTTCTTGAGTTCCCTTGATCACGGTTAGAAAAACCGAGCTCTAATTTGTATCTCAAATCTCTGTCAATAGCAAAACCATCGAATTTTAGTCGCTGTCTACGAACCAAAAATTTATTTGTAGTCTCATTTGACATTTCGTCATAATTGAATTCCATTAAATTCTGAATTCTTACATTGATTTTCATACTTGCAGATGAGTCGTTTGCCATTACTTTTATTCCTTTCCCAAAAGTAGGATAAGAAACATCTTGTCCATAAGTTGAACCAAGACATAACAATGCAAACAGAATAGTTAGAGTTTGGAGCTTCATAATTCTATTTATTTGTTTATATTTTTATAAGCTACAAATTTAATAAATAATTATAAATACTTAGTAGCTTCTTTATAACTTGGTGGTTGTAATTTAATTGATTCGATAAAGTTTATTACTTCAGAAGGTGAGTATTTAGAGTGTTCTCTCAAAGCCCAACCAATTGCTTTCTTTATGAAGAATTCTTTACTGTGTGAATGTTGTCTTATGTTCTGCTTAAGTAATTCGAAGTTAGTTTTATCTTTGTATTTTAGCTGGAAAATTATTGCTGTCCTAATGAGCCACATATTATCAGAATGTATCCATTTGGCATTATAGTATTCTATTTTTTCAGGATGCTGTATAAAGTATTCTCCAACCAGATTAGTTGCTATTATATCAACAGTATCCCACCAGCTTTTATTAATTATCATCCACTCTGCTAATTCGATAGATTTATTATTTTCCCAACACTTTTTTGGTCGCAGTAAGTCAATAATGATGTAATTAAGTTCTCTATTACAACTGTTCTAAACCGCTAGTATATCATCAGAAATTAAATCTATATCTGGCTTACCATATTCTTTGGTGAATTGTCTCTGGATTTCCTTACGCAGGGGGGATTTTATTCCATAAAAAGTAAATTTGTCTTTCATATATGCGGACATTTGTATCGCATTATTTTCATTTTTATTCTGCTCTAATAATTTGATAAGAGGGGAGAAGTAAGACATAAGTTATAATTACACAGCTTTGCTAAAACTACTTTCCTTATATTCATTGGTGTAAGCCGATAGTTTACTTTTTGTAGCTTCCTATGATTTTCCTGCTTGAGAGTTTAACTCAGCTTGAGCTTTGGCTATTTCTCTTGCAGCAGTCGCAGCTACTGATCTATCTTGTGGCGATGGATCTGCTGGAGCAAGAGCAGCTCGTTTAACTTTCTGCATTTTCTTTATAGTTTCCTTAGGGTTGCCTTTTACTGGGAAAATATCTATATCTACTCCACCACTGGTTGCATATCTCCTTTCATCTGGTCCAGATGTAAATGTATAAGTAGCTCCACCACGAGCTAAATCTCCAGCTGCTGCAAGGTGAGCCTGTTCGTGAGCTTTGACTTCACGGTCTATTTTCTTTAACTCACGAACTTCTTTTTCTTCGGCTTCTGTTAGTTCAGTACTTTTAGAAAAACCACTATCCTCTTTCTTTTCTTTTGAAAAGAAACTTTCTGAAGTTGGTCTTATTTGGGTACTGTTTATAATCATTTTATAATTGTAATCTTTTCTACTTTCGTATGGTTCTTATAGTTTAATTTAACTATATAAATTCCATTTGTCAAGTTACTCAAATCTAACGAATTACCAATATAATCAGTGTTGGATAAAACTATATTGCCATTTATATTAACTATACTAATATCTATTGGCAAACCTTCTGTGTTAGCTATATTTAGATAATTAGATGTTGGGTTAGGGTATATATTTATCTCGTTTACTATGTCTTCTTCCACGCTTGCTAAAACTTCTGGCACTAAATTAATATTATCAATGTACCATCCTTTATCATTAATAATCGCATTAGACTTTAACCTTAATCTTACGAATACAAACTCACTATTGACACCATCACCATACAAGAACAATTCTTCATTTATCCAGTCTTCTTGACTAAATTCATTGTCACCCCATTGCTCGTAATAGTCTTTTATGAAAGTTTTTTGAACTTCCCAGTTTCTGAAATCCGTACTTGTTTCAATTATTGCGCTGTCACGATTATTAACTAATGCTATGTGCTCAAATTGTAATTCATAAGAAATTATCGTTGCTGGCATACTCGTAGTAACCAAATAAACTGAAGGTGGAAAATAAAGAAAATATTCACTGTTTGACTCATAACCACCTGGTGATGATACTAAGCTATTCGGGTCACTTGATGAATATTCTTCTGTTTTTGCCCATTCTAGAGAATAATAATCACTATCATTATCATCAAAATCAATAGTAACAGTTTCGTCACTTAGTAATTTCCCTTCATAGATAAAAACAGTATTCGAAGTATCACTATACTGCTCGCCTATACCGCTTGATTCATATCCAGTAACAAGTAGACAATTTACGTGAGCAAACGTACCTAATTCTTCAGTTATATTAACTGCAACTGTTGTTCCAATCTCATCATCAACTAATGGAAAATCTCTTACTTTTTCTCCGTCCGCAAATATTTCTAACCTCACAACATTCGAAATTGGGGTAGTTTTGTCTGCTCTGGTTGCTGGTATTTTTACAGAAAGTTTAGTATCTATATCACTTCCATTATTGATAAGTTCAAAATTTGTAATGAATATTGAATCAGGTTTTTCACTTCCTCCAGCATAGTTGTAATCAAATCTATATATACTCGAATCATTTTCACTAACAGCTCTAAGCTTATAATCATATCTTTGGAATGGCGTTAATTCAGTGTCAGTATAGCTTTCAGTATTCGGAGAAAGTTCTTCAAGTAAAATATCATCTCTATAAAGCTCAAGTGTGAAGTCATTCTGGTTTAATTGTCTACCAAATGAACTTTCCCATACCGTTTCCCAGTCTAGTTGTAGTTCCCTTGGGTCACTAGGAATTATATTTACAGTGAAATTATCGACAGGGGAGGGCTGGTCAACTCTGATTATAGCTGAATATACGTCATTATCTGAGATAGAACCTCCTTCACCTACAGTATTTCTCATATCTACCCAACTTGGAAAGATAACACCATCGTAAAAATCAAGTCCACTATAGTCACCAGCAAACACATTGTTTGAGAAGGGATTGTTTCTTATATCTGATGGTTCATCTGAGATTTGTCTTTCTGTCCAAGTCTCACCACCATCAGAAGAGTAGCTTACAAAGCACTCCACGAGTATATTATCTGGGTCATTTCTACTATCCAAATACATTACTGCCAAATCACCATTAGTTGGGTCAACCCCCATCCAAGTCCAAAACTGATCATTCTTAACTTCCGAATGTACTATTTTTGGCTCCGACCAGTTTTCACCTTGGTCAATTGATCTAGAGAAATAAATATTTGGTATGCTGTCAGCTGCCCAAACGACATAAACATTACCTCTGTTAGGTCCATTGCTATAATCTGTCTTAATAACTGGATAAGCTTCAGCTCTAACTTTTCCTTTTAGTGTGTGTCTCCAACCTTGGGTAAGCAATTTGGTTGTACCAAATATATTATACCTGTGAATCAATCTCGGTTCACCCCAGGTTGCTCCACCATCAGTAGATTTGTTGTATCCCACGGCGTGTTCTATACCATGGTTCCATACGGCGTACACATTCCCTTCTGGTCCTGTTGAAATAAGAGGAAAAGACTGACCAAAAGTAGTATCTTCTGAACTTCCGCTTAGTCTTTCACTTATGTTAACGGGGTCAAGCCATGTTTCACCCATGTCAGTTGACTTTGCCATAACTATTTGTGTAGCACTATCAGCAGCAGTAACTCTTTTCCAAGGAATATACAGATGACCTCTGTAAGGAGATTCATCAGAATTGTCAACTTCTATGTAATACTTATCTTCGAATAGTTCCAGTGGGTCATCAGGAAGCTTGTGTTCAATAACGGGTATATGATCGCCCCAAGTTAAGCCACCATCAGTGGATATATTGATATAAACACCATTTTGCCCATCACCTGAAGCTGGAAATCCTCCATGTACCAAGTAACCTATACCATCTTTGTCAAACATTACTGATGGGTCATTCGACGAACGCCAACCATTTGCTTTCCCTAAATTTTGATTTTCCCAAGTTCTACCACCGTCAGTGGAGATATAAACCCAAGATGAGGAATTGTCACGATAGTCAACTGCAGATGCAATTACAATATTCGGATTGTTAGGGTTTACAGCTATACTTGATTCATTCTGAGTTGGAATACCTTCTACATTCTCTTCATTTACAGTCGTAGCAACGTTAAAAAACTTTGAGCTACCCTGCACTTTGTATGGTATCTTATAGATAGGAGCGTTGTAATTCTCCATTACTTCAGGATCAGGTGTTGGATGGGCTTTTTCCGTTTGTCTTAGAAAAAAACCATCATCAGTTGCCAGTAGTGGCAGTGTTATGCATATCATCAAAAAAGTAAATAGAGCTTTCATACTTTCCTATTGGATTTATTTAAATTACAATAAGTCAAGATAATAAATAATTTTAATACTGAATAAAAAAAATTACTCTATTTCTATTAATACAGCTCCTTTGTCAACTGCCTTTCCTTCTTCAGCATTGATTTTCTTGATTGTACCTGTAGTTGGTGAAGCTAAAGCATTTTCCATTTTCATTGCTTCTACTATTATTATTTTGTCACCTTCAGTTACACTGTCACCTACAGCACAATCAATTTTTACAACCATTCCTGGCATTGGTGCTACTACACCATTATCAGCGGCAGATCCTTTCCCACTCTGTCTTACAAACTGCTCTAATAAAGCAGAAGTAGAAGGTTTGACATCAAACTGATAAGCAAAACCAGTAGTTAAAAGTTCAATTTCACCTTTTTCTTCATCATTTATTTTAACTGTATAAACCTTGTTATTTACAGACAAAACAAATACATTATTTTCATATTCTTTTAGCACTTTCACATCGTGAGGTTCTTCATCCAAAAATACTTTGGATAAGTCCGTATGGTCAAATGTTGCTTTGTATTCGTTATCAGCCGATTTTAATATAATTTCTTCTTTCATATTCTCTCCTTATACCTTTCTCATATTATTCAGCATCTTAGATTTCCAATTATTTGGCTGTGGCTTCACTTGGTTTACTTTTTTCCTATTCCTATTTCTGTTGTAGAAATAAGCTGCAATTACACTCGCGTCTTTTTCTGATTTGTTTTTCATTTCATCAAGCACTGAAAAGTCAAAGTTTGATTCAACAAAACCAGTATCAAAATAATTATTTCTAAAAATGTCAGATTTCATTACTGCTTTCAAGAATGGAATTACCGTCTTAGTTCCTACTACTTTATAGGAAGAAAGAGCAGCATCCATTTTGTCAATTGCTTCTTCGCGATCTTGACCGAATACTATTAGCTTTGCTAACATTGGGTCGAAATTTATGCTAACGTTATCTCCACGCTCAATTCCACCATCTACTCTGACACCTATTCCATCTGGATTACGAAGGTAAGATACTTTTCCGATATCAGGCATGAAATTACTTAGCGGGTCTTCAGCATATATTCTTGTTTCTATTGCGTGACCAGATACTACTATATCATCTTGCTCAAATGCTAGTTCTTGACCTGCTGCCACTTTTATTTGCTCTTTGGCTAAATCGATACCAGTAATTAATTCTGTAACAGGGTGCTCTACTTGCAGACGGGTATTCATTTCTAGGAAATAGAAATTCTTGTCTTTGTCAAGCAAAAATTCAATTGTTCCTGCATTTACATACTGACATGCTTGTGCTGCATCTACTGCGACTTTGCCCATAGCATTACGAAGTTCTTCATCTAAAACTGTAGATGGTGCTTCTTCAATTACTTTTTGATGACGCCTCTGTATTGAGCAATCACGCTCGGCTAAGTGTATGCAATTACCGTGTTCATCAGCTAATACTTGTATCTCAATGTGCTTAGGATTAACGATGAATTTTTCCATATAGATAGTATCATCACCAAAGGCATTTCTTGCTTCTCTTTGTGCAGCATCATAGCTGTCAACAAAGTCTTTTGGTGACTCTACCTTTCTCATTCCCTTACCGCCACCACCTGCAGCAGCTTTTAGTAGTATTGGGTAACCAATCTCATCGGCAGTTTCTTTTGCCTTGCCCAAATCAACTATTCTTTCTTTGGTGCCCGGTACTATTGGAACACCTGCTTTTTGCATAAGCTCACGAGCAGCAGTTTTGTTGCCCATTACCTCAATTGCATATTCATTTGGTCCAACGAATTTTATTTCTGAATCCTTACATGCCTTGCTGAACTTCGCATTTTCAGATAGGAAACCATATCCAGGATGAATTGCTTCACAACCGTTTGCTAATGCAACTTCTATGATTTGTTCAGCATCCAAATACGCTTGTTTTGGTGTATCACCAAATATTTCTATTGCGTTATCAGCAGAAATAGTATGGAGCGACTGGGTGTCAACTTCGTGATAAATAGCATATGTTTCAATACCTAATTCACGAGCTGCATTAATAACTCTTATTGCGATTTCGCCACGATTAGCGATTAATATTTTTTTGAACATAAAAAATTGTATCTTTCGTTTATCTACATTATATAATATTACTAAATTAATTAGATTATTACAATCGGAATAGTAAAATGATGAAAAATCGATAGGGGTAAAATGAAGAATATAGAAACAGAGATTGAAATAAATGCTACAACCGAAAAGGTATGGCAAACTCTAACCGATACAAATAGTTTAGAAAGTTGGAATCCATTTATAAGAAAAATTGATGGCAAATTAGAGAAAGGCAATCAAATATCTATTACTCTTAAGCAAGTAAATGGTAAAGAGATGGATTTCAAACCAACATTAACTGAGCTAAAACCAAATAAAGAATTGAGATGGCAAGGTAAGCTATTTGTAAAGGGTATCTTCGACGGTGAGCATTATTTCAAATTAGAGCCAATCGAAGATGACAAAACTAAATTTGTTCACGGTGAAAATTTTGGTGGCATTCTAATAACACTTATGGGTGGTGTGCTGAAAAGTACAAAAGAGGGTTTTGAAGCAATGAATGAAGAACTGAAAAAAAGGTGTGAGCAGGGTTGAGGTATTGAAAAATGGCTGAGATAGTAGTTGAATTTCTTGTATATACGTTTTTAGAGCTTATCCCTGAAGTAATTAGGATAGTTACAAAGTCAATAGGGGTTATATTTATAAAAGTATTTACTTTTACAACTACTCCTGTAAAAAATTTATATCATGATGAGTCTAAAACTGTTCAGAGTTATGTGGTTGGTGCTTTTGTGATTGCCATACTTATTATAGGGTTAATATATTATTTCAATATATAACAATAGCTAATATTGCCTCTAAGACAAAAAAAAGACAGCCCATTTCTGAGCTGCCTTATTCAATTATAATATTTAATTATTGCTTATTTTTTCTTGCTTTTGTCTGGGAATGGAGGGACAACAGGCAATTTCTTGTTCTTGTCGAAAGTCTTCATTTCTTTCTGTACTTCTTCTATTGCTCTGTTTAGCTGTTGATCAACTCCGTCCAATACCTTAGCTGGGTGATTGTCAACTTCTATATCTGGTGATATACCAGTTCCTTCCAAAATCCAATCACCTCTTGCACCAAAGTTAGCAAACTCTGGTCTAGTCAAGTAGCCACCATCAATAAATGGTAACGAGCCACGAATACCAATAACTCCACCCCAAGTGCGCTTACCGATTAGTTTACCTAACCCATAATAACGGAATTGGTAAGGGAAAAGGTCACCATCGGACATTGACATTTCGTTAATCAAACAAACCATCGGTCCCATGGATGTTGCATCAGGTTTAGCTGAAACATCTTCTTGGTTTCTGATGTGTTGAGCAATCGATATGTATCTTCTTAATCTTTCAATTATCATTGGGGATACATTACCACCACCATTATATCTGTCATCAATTATCAATCCTTCTTTATCAAGTTGAGAATAGAAAGTTTTCGCAAACTCATTTAGTCCATTTCCAAGCCCCATGTCAGGTATGTGGATGTAACCAATTTTGCCATTACTTTTTTCATCAACTATCTTTCTTCTGCTTTCTACCCAATTGAAATATCTTAGATTCTTATCATCTTTTATTGTCTTTACGTAGAACTCAGTTCCAGAACCGCTAGCTGACGTACTAGCTTTCAAACTGACTAGCTTTTGAGCTTTGTTTTCCAATGCCATATCAGGTGTCATTTTCTTTGTCAACATAGTGCCGTCAATAGAAACAATGTACATACCCTCTGTTATATCGATTCCAGGTTCTGTAAGTGGCGAGCGTGTTTTCTCTTCCCAATTTCTTCCTTGTAAGATGTTTGTGATTTTCCACCCATTACCGTCCCACTCTATATCAGCACCAAGCTGACCGATTGAGATAGTTTTCACCTTAGGCATATCGCCACCACCAACATAAGCGTGTCCAACATTTAGCTCAGAGATAAGCTCACCTAATACATAAGTCAAATCCGTTCTATGGTGAACATATGGCATTAATGCTTCATATTTATCATGCATTTTTTTCCAATCTACACCGTGCATACCTGGATCGTAGAAAAAGTCTCTAGTTTGTCTCCAAGTTTCAGAGTAAATCTGATTCCATTCATCTTTAGGATTGATTTTAGTTTCCATATTTGAAAGGTCTACCTTGTTCTCAGGCTTTGGTTTTATTTTCTTTTCCAATTTCTCGATAAAGTAATCATTACCTTTCTTAATGATTATGTTTTTGAAGTCTGGAGTTATACCCCATGAGCTAAATCCACCAACTTTGCTTTCTTCTTTTTCTTTGAAATCATAAACATAAGTCTCAGCAGAAGTTTTACTATTTCCTCTTACATAATAAAGTTTATGATCTTTAGTAGGAACTAAGTTATAGTAATTACCGGCTGGTGTAGGCATATTAAAAACTCTATCCTCTATGCCATCAAAATCAATCTCTATAGATACTTGTTTGTCTTCATCATCTTTCTTCTCTTCTTTGTCAAACCCATCGAACACGAAAGGAGACTTCACTTTCTTTGTCAATGCTGCACCATAAACCTTATTCATATCATCATAAAAGAAGTTCCACTCTTGAGCATTTACATCAGCTTGGTAAGTTCTTCCTGATACATAGAGTAGGTAATTCCCACCTGGAGTAAATATACCTTGACTTGCATTAAAAAATCTGTTAGTTACTAGTTTGTTTTCACCACCTGATGTGTTGTGAATATAAACACCATTTATATTGTTGTTAATAGCATCTGTGTAGGCAATCCATTTGCTATCAGGAGACCAGTTGTAATCTCTAATT
Source organism: Bacteroidota bacterium (assembly GCA_040264895.1). Classification (GTDB taxonomy): domain Bacteria; phylum Bacteroidota; class Ignavibacteria; order Kapaibacteriales; family UBA2268; genus PGYR01. The sequence goes on along the minus strand of JBDQHL010000006.1, from coordinate 36,647 downwards.
TCCCAACGAGAAGACTTAGCAACTTCGTTTCTGTTACCAGAAGGAACATCATAATAATATAACTTCATCGATTTATCTGAAGTAAGAATTTTTTTACTATCAGGAGACCAATCCAATTCATATCTGTATGATTCAAAGTCATTTGTTAGTTGCTTATGTTCTGAACCATCTGGTTTAACTAAGTGAATCTCATATTCACCATATGCATCACTGATGTAAGCAATCCATTTTCCATCGGGTGACCAATCTGGATCTCTATCGTGAGCATTAGATGAATTAGTAAGGTTACGAGTTATCCCCTTTTCTTTAGAAACTACGAATATATCTCCTCTTGCTGAAAATGTTGTCCATTTTGCATCTGGAGAGATTGAGCCACCTTTGATTTCATCACTCACATCTTCAATTCTTGGTCTTGCTTTTGGAAAATCATCTTGTACTTGAATATTTATTCTTTTTACAGTCTCTGTTGCATAATCCATTAGGTGAACTTCTCCACCCATTTCAAATGCTATGTGCTTTGCTCCTTTTGAAGGGAACTTAACATCATAATAATCAGAAGTTGTTATCTGTTTTTCTTCTTTGGTTTTGGTGTTGTATCTGAACAGATTCAGCGTACCTGTTCTGTCAGAAATATAATAGATTTTATCACCCTTCCATATCGGCATAATGTCCTGAGCTTCATTGTCAGTTACTTGCGTCAATTCTCTTGTATTAAAGTCATAAATCCAAACATCTGCTACTTGGCCACCACGATATCTTTTCCATGTTCTGTAATCTCGGAATATTCTGTTGTAAGCAATCTTACTACCATCTGGTGAAAGCGATGCGTAACCTGATTTCGGTAATTCCAATGTTTTAACTAATCCATCTATTGCTGGAACTGTGAAAATTTTACCTTCCAAAATGTGCCAGTTGTCTTGGCGTGAACGGAAAACAATGTCTTTCCCATCATTAGACCATTCTAAAATGATCTTATTTGGGCCCATTCTTTCTGGTAATCCTTCAGAATCCATATTGAAGGTACGCTGTATTGGCATTCCACCTTCAGCTGGCATTACAAATACTTGTTGGTTTCCATTGTATTCACCCGAAAAAGCAATAGATTTCCCATCAGGAGAAAAACGAGGGAACATTTCTATACCTTCTGATACAGTAACTCTTCTGGCAATACCACCATTAATTGGAACTGTAAATATATCTCCAGCGTGTGTGAACGTGATATGCGTTTCTGAACTATTTGGAAATCGGAGTAATTTTGATTGTCCAAGGAGTAATCCAGTAGAACTAATTAAGGCAATTAGTAAGAGTGTAATTTTTTTCATATTTCACTAATGTTATGTTTTAAAACTTATATTTATTATATTGAACTTTACGGATAGAAACTGAAACGGTTGTGTAGAAAGTTGCTTACAAATTAGTTAACTTTTAAAAGATTATTCCGCAAATACCAATCTCACAACTTAATGATAATTATATATCTTGGCAAGTGTGAATGCTTAGTCAAAAAAAATAATCATTCACTGATAGATGCTTTCATCTATTTGAAAAATGATAAAAAAACAACAGGAGTTAGAAATTGGATATAAAAAAGATATTTGAAAACAATGAGGACTGGGTAGCAAAAAAATTAGACAAGGACCCATTATATTTCAAAAATTTGGCAAAAGGTCAAGCACCTGATTATTTGTATATTGGTTGCTCTGATAGCCGTGTAACTGCTGAGGATATGATAGGAGCAAGCCCTGGTCAAGTGTTTGTACATCGTAATATTGCCAATATGGTACCAAGTATTGACTTAAACTCTATGTCTGTAATTAACTATGCTGTAGAGCATTTGGAAGTGAACCATGTTGTTATTTGTGGTCATTATGGTTGCGGTGGAGTAAAAGCTGCAATGCAGGCTGCTGATTTAGGAATACTTAATCCATGGCTAAGAAATATACGTGATGTGTACAGAATTCATAAAGATGAATTAGACAATATAACGGATGATGATAAAAAGTACGATAGATTAGTTGAGCTTAATGTTCAAGAGCAATGTGTAAATGTAATTAAGACAGCTGTCATTCAAAAAGCAATCCGAAACCGTGATATAAAAATTCACGGTTGGGTATTTGACATTGCTACTGGTAAAATTATTGACTTGAAAATAGATTTCAAAGCAATTCTAGACGATATTATGGAAATATATAAGTTAGATTAATTTGAATCTAACTTTTCCAAAGCTTCTATGATATCCCTCGGTTCTGCTCTGTTCCTGTAGTCAGCATCTATGTAAGCATAAGTTATTTTGCCGTTAGTATCAATTACATAAGTAGCTACTAATGGCAATTTTTTTGATTTATCGTTATTATACTCTGACAATCCAAATGATTTTTCATATCTCGCAGCAACTTCATCTGTTAGTTGAAAAGCAACACCATACTTTTCCGAAACTTTCTGACCTATATCACTAAGCACATCGAACTGCAAATCATGTTTTTCCGAAGTTGAAAGAGAACTGTCAGGGACTTCAGGAGTGATTGCTATTAATGATGCATTGTAATTTTGGAAGTTTGGTAATTCTGACTGCAATCTTTGTAGAGTAATGTTGCAATAAGTACACCAACCACCACGGTACCATACTAAAATGACTGGGCTATCTTTAAGTCTGCTCTCTAAAATGACTTCATTACCTGATGCGTTTTTGAGTGAGAAGTTTGGAGCTATGTCGCCTACATTGAGGGCATTATCTAAAATACCTGCATCTACTACCGCTTGTATTCCTTCTGCATATATTCTCTTAACTTCGTCGTCTGCTTTATTTTCAAAGTTTTGTTTCTTCTCATCTAGTTTTTCGCTGAGTGGAGTGTAGTTATTACTTTTTGTCATTTCTGTATTTTCTTTGACATTCTGTGTTTCATTTTTTTTGTTTTCGCAACTAATTAATATCAAAACTGCAGTTATAAGTATTATGTATTTCATTTTAAAAATCAAATTGTGTTATTCATAGAATATGCTCGAAGACTATAATGAAATAATGTTATTGCATTTTAGTCCATATAAAAGAATGAATAAATGAGGAAAACAATGAATAAAATAACTATAATAGCTGTGGTAATATTAGCAATGTCATTTTCGGTATTCTTACATACTCAATCGAATGATAAAGCGGATAGTGATAATCAAAAAACAGAAATAAAATCTGAAACCAAGGGAGAGGTAAACGTGGATAAAACAGAAGCAGAGTGGAGATCAGAACTTACTGATGAAGAGTATAGAATATTAAGACAAAAAGGTACAGAAAGAGCTGGGACTGGTGAATATAACTTACACTTCGAAGAAGGTGAGTATAAATGTGCTGGTTGTGGTGAGGTATTGTTTGGTTCTGATACAAAATATGAATCACACTGTGGATGGCCATCATTCTATGATATAGATGACAAGAGTAAAATAAAAGAGATTAGAGATGATTCACATGGAATGGTAAGAACAGAAGTTGTTTGTGCTAACTGCGGTGGACACCTTGGGCACGTTTTTAATGATGGACCTGCGCCGACTGGGCTTCGTTATTGTATAAATTCAGTATCTTTGGATTTTGAAAAAGATAGTAGTAAAAAATAGAATATGCACCCATTTTTAGAATTACTCAATGAGAAGATAACTATAAAAGAAGACCAAAGAGTAAAAGAGATAAATTACAAGATAGAGACTGACTTCGAAATGCCAGCAACGGCAGAAACTGAAGTCGGTCTTTTTTTACAATTTGTTAGCGAAGGTCACTATCCACGTGAGCAGGCTTATGACTTTTTGTATAAGTTCATCGAATTCTATGAAGAAGATGATGACTCTATGACAGATATAGCTAACTTGATTGTATATGCTGTGGCCAGTGATTGGATTGATGCCATTGATGGTTCCAGATTAGTTGGCTCGCTGTGGACATATCTTGGCTATCCAGAAGACTTAGTAGCGTTTATCGGTACCGAAGGTGAAGTAGAACACTTAGATAACAAGCTCAGAAGTAAAAATATAACATCTGAGGAGATAAAGGATATTGAAAGAAAGCTGAGTCAAATTCGATTGGATTTAAGAGCCATAGCTAACAAGTATATAGAAAATAATACTATTTAGTCCTAAATACTTCTTTTTTTTAATCCTATTCACTAATTTTGTAAAATTATTACTCGACTAGATTGAAGAAATATCATGAAAAAAGAAACCAAATATTCATTACTTACATTCTACAAATTTGTAGATGTAGAAAACCCTAAGGCAGAGGTAAAAAAACTATACCGTTACACTCGGGATATTGGTTTGCGTGGACGAATCTTCATCGGTGAAGAGGGAATAAACGCGACAGTAACTGGGAATATCGGGCAAGTTCATGCACTTATGCTATATTTAGATAACAATCAATATTTTAATGATATACCTGATATTGAAGCAAAAGCTACCGAAGTAAATGAGCACAAATTTCCTAAGATGATTGTTAGGTACAGGAAAGAAATAGTGGCATTAGGGGAGATATACTCTGCTGAAGCTATAGAAAAAGTAAAGAGCAAGATGAGCGTTGATGAATTCAAAAAAGTAATGGACGAAGAAAATGATGACTATCTAATTTTGGATATGCGTAATAATTACGAGTATAAACTCGGTCACTTTAAGAATGCTATTCCTGCTGGAACTGTTAACTTTCGTGACCTACAGTCAATAATTGACCACTACAAAGAGCAATTTGACAATAAGAAAATAGTAATGTATTGCACTGGTGGAATACGCTGCGAGAAGGTAGCTGTTTACCTTGATCAACAGGGCTTTGAGGATGTGAAGCAGTTAGACGGTGGTGTGATGAAATATGTAAACAAATACAAAGATGGGAATTGGTTAGGTAATCTATACACCTTTGATGATAGAGTAAGCACTGATGTAGGTGATGAAAACACAACGACTATAATATCGGAGTGTCACTACACTGGTGAGAAAGCTAAGAACTATTACAATTGCCGCTATGGACCGTGCAACGCCCAGATAATTGCTAAACCAAAGCAGTATCGCAAGCACATGGGCTTCTGCTCTGAACAATGTGCTGACAATGCTAAAGAGGATATACTTATCCGTGATGTCAAGTTTGACCCACTAGAGTACAAACAGCTACGTGGCAAAATAAAGCAAGACAATAGCAAAAGAAAAGAAGTTGTAACGGGTATAGCAAAGCACATAGAGGAATGGCTAAGAGGAGTGGAATTCAATCACAAAGCACCAGTTGAAGAGGAAATATTACTACCTGAGGTGGAGTGAGAGTTGATCTATAATTAATTTATTTTAAAAGGCAGTTCAATATGAATTGCCTTTTAAATTTGTGGCAATTATAAAAAAACCTTCTTAGAGGTTTATATTCTATGATAGAAAATATAGTTGTCATAGTAACAAAACCAAAAAAATGTTGTTATATTTCATATTAACAAAAACTAGGAAAATTATGAACTATTATCGACAACATTTTACATTAATCAACACTCTATTAGCCGTGCTCTTTGTTGCAGGACTAACAATCTCTGCCATTGGTAATAGCTCTGGAAAAACTGGATCAACCCAAAATGGTTGCTCCTGCCATGGGTCAGCAAGTAGTAATAGTTCTGTTTCATTAACAAGTGGTAGTGGCTCATTCACTCTGGATCCAAATTCTACCACAACATTCACTGTAGGAATTGATAACTCAGGGAAAGTAAATGCTGGTATGAATGCAGGCGTCAAAACTTCAGAGTCTGGTGGTTCGAATGCAGGAACTCTAACTGCTGGAACAGGTACAAAAATATCAGGTGGAGAAGTAACTCACAATGGCGAACAAGCACTAAGCGGTGGTAAGTATGATTTCACATTCGATTGGGAATCACCTGCAGAGCACGGTGAATATTGGGTTAGGGGCGTTGCTAATGCAGTTGATAATAACGGAAACACTTCTGGTGATGAATGGAACAGGTTTACAACGCAGAAAGTAATAGTTGCCGGTGTAACAGTTTCAGCTCCAAATGGTGGTCAAAGTTGGTGCCTTGGCTCAACTCAAGATATTACTTGGAATTCTGATGGAATTACAAATGTCAAAATAGAGTATTCAAGTAATGCTGGTACAAATTGGAATAATATTGTAGCCAGTACATCTGCTTCTTCAGGTACTTATAGCTGGGATATACCTAATGGTCTAACTGAAGGGAGTGAATATGTGATAAGAATAAGTGATGCTGATAAGGCAAGTAGAAATGATGTATCTAATAATTCTTTTTCTATCATTGGCGATGTTGAGATAACTGAGCAACCAACAGCTGACGAAATTTGCACAGGTAATCCATTAGCATTTTCAGTTGTTGTTTCTGGTAGTGGAAACCAATATCAGTGGAGAAAAAATGAAGTTAATATAGCAGGTGCGAACCAAGCTACTTTCAATAAAAATGATGCAAGTTCCAGCGATGCAGGTGATTATGATTGTATTATAACTACCTCATGTGGTAATGAGATAACTTCAAACAAAGCTACTCTAACAGTAAATCAATCAATCACTTTTGTCTCACAACCAACTAATAAATCTGGATGTGAAGGAAGTACAGTAACACTTCAAGCTAATGTTGAAGGTGACATTAGTAGTTTGCAGTGGAGAAAAGAGGGGGTAGATTTGATCGATGCAAATAGCCAATCATTGACTATTAATAATTTATCAGATAGTGATGAAGGTAATTATACTTTATTTGTAACGAGTGATAAATGTGATGTTGAAATTGAATCTAATGTTGCAACTGTATCATTAATTGAGTCTCCTATAATTGTTGAGCAACCTCAGTCAAAAGTCGGTTGCGAAGGTGGAGAAGTTAGATTTATTATTCAAGCTGGTGGCGAGATAGAAAGCTATCAATGGTATAAGGATGATGTTAAAATAGATGGTGAAAATGAGAGCACATTAATACTTAACAATTTAGATTCTGATGATGTTGCTGCTTACAAAGTAGAAATATCAGCTGGTTGTGGTCAAATATTCTTTTCAGATGTCGCTAATTTAACTTTAAATACAACCCCAGAGATTTCATCTCAACCATTGGGTAAAGAATTATTTGTTGGAGAACAGCTGTCATTGACAGTTACGGCTAACAACCCAGGTGGAATAAGTCAAGATTTGTCATACCAATGGCAAAAAGATGGTATTGATATAGAAAGTGCAACCGAATCGAATCTCAATATTCAATCAGCAACTTTATCGGATGCCGGTATGTACAAAGTTATTGTTTCTAACGCTTGCAATTTTGAAATAATTTCGGAAGAAGTTGAAGTTAAAGTAATTGAGAACAATGGCGGTCCTGCTATAACACTCAGTGGAAGTGCATGGGATTTTGGTGTTAAAGAAATTGAAGATACAGACCCATTAACAAGTGCGTTTGAAATAATAAACAGTGGAAACGAAGAACTAACAATAACAGCTTTAGTTTTAATTGGAGATAATAAAGAAGAGTTTGAATTGACTTTTCCGAATTTACCTATAACTCTTGAACCCAATGAGAATATAAATGTACAAATAGGATTTTCTCCAACAACTGTTGGCTCAAAATCAGCAGTAGTACAAATTGAGAGTAACGCTATAAATGATGAAAAATTTGAATTGTTTGGTATTGCTGTTGATAGTAGAACCATTACAAGCAGTGTAACAAATTTAGATTTTGGAGAAATTCAACTAAATGAGAAATCATTACAACTTATGCTGACAAATAATTCTTCGAAAGATATTTTAATTGAAAAGATTGAGTCTTCAACTTCAGAGCTTACCATTAATATTGATGAAAATACTTTAATGGAATCTTTAGACGAAATAGAGGTGTTAGTTACTTTAATTCCATCTGAGATTAAAGAATATCAGGAGCTATTAACATTTAGCTTAGATGATGGAAATATTATTGAGATACCTATAATAGCAAATGTAGTTACGACCTCTGTAAGTTATGGTATTCCAACTCTTAATAATGCTATATCTTATCCTAACCCGAGTCAAAATAATATAGTGATTAAGTTAGACTTTGAGAAAGTAGAAAACTATTCGATTAATATTGTTAATGTCAATGGCAAATCAGTTAGAACATTCGAAGGTATTTCTAACATTGGAACAAATGAAATTTACTGGGATATAAAGGACAGTTTTGAAACTCGTATATCAAGCGGGAGTTATTTCGCATTGGTGAAAGTGGGGGACAGAATCCAAACTATCCCAATTGTTATAAATTAACATAACTAATCTTAGATTTAAAAGACGCATAAAAATATGCGTCTTTTTTATTTTCTATAATACCATTTAGTTTAATATTATACCAACACTTTATTTTATAGTTATGTAATATTCTACTATCTTTGTATTTTACTACAGCAAAGCAATAAAATTAAACCAAATGAATCCTTATTTATCTATAATTATACCTGCTTACAATGAATCCGATAGGATAAAGGCGTCGTTGCAGAAAGCAATAGATTATTTAGGTAATAAGGATTATAAGTATGAGATAATAGTTGCTGATGATGGTTCTACCGATAATACAGTAGAAATAGCGAACAGCTTTGGTGATATGGTAAGGGCAGTGGCACTTCCAAAAAACACCGGGAAAGGTGCTGCCGTAAGTATGGGAATGCTTGAAGCAAAAGGTGAAATCAGAATTTTCACAGATGCTGATTTCTCAACTCCTATTTACGAAATTGAGAAGATTATATATTCTCTTAAAAACAACTTTGATGTAGTAATTGGTAGCCGTGCATTAGATTATGATATGGTTAAAGAACATCAACCATTCTATCGAGAATTTATGGGGAAGACCTTCAATAAATTCGTACAAATGATGGTTATAAAGGGTATAAAAGATACACAATGTGGATTTAAAGGGTTCACAGCAGCAGCAGCCGAGGAAATATTTAGCAAAGCAAAAATTGATGGCTTTAGTTTTGATGTAGAGGCACTATATTTAGCAAAAAGATCTGGCTATAAAATTGACGAAGTACCAGTTGAATGGTACAATGATGATAGGAGTAAAGTTAACCCAATAACTGACTCAATAAGTATGCTAATAGAAATATTCAAAATCAAAAAACTACACAACTTTTGATAGACCTAAAAGAACTACTCTCATCTGAAGAAGATAATATATGGCGTAGAAATCTAATTATACTATGCTCAGCCCAATTTATAGCATTAATTGGGATGAGTGGAGTATTCCCATTTTTACCACTTTACGTACGTGAACTCGGTATAACTGATCCTGAAGAAGCAAAGTTTTGGTCAGGTATGGTGTTCGCAGGTACTTACATCTCTGCGGTTGTTATGATCCCTATATGGGGCTCATTGGGTGATAAATACGGCCGCAAATTTATGACAGCGAGGGCTATATTCGGGCTCTCGGTTTCGGTGGTGCTTATGGCTTTTGCCCAAGATGTCTATCAATTATTTTTCTTACGCTTTGTACAGGGCTCAATGAGTGGGATGATTGCATCTTCATTGGCCTTTGTTAGTGCAAATACCCCTGAGGAAAAATCTGGATTTGCAATCGGGTGGTTACAAAGCTCTATAGCTGCTGGGCAAGTATTTGGGCCATTTTTTGGTGGACTTATGGCGGATTTCTTCGGTATCCGATATGTTTTTGTAATTGTTGGAATTCTATGTGCAGTAGCAGGAGTCTTAGTTCTATTGTTATTAGTTGAGAAGAATTTTGAGCCACGAAAAGATAAAATGTATGGTATAATATGGAATATTAAATATATATTTCGAGAGAAAATATTCCTTAGGCTAATGGTATTAATAGTTTTGGTCCAAGCTGGTATTCAGTTTACTATTCCTATCTTCACTTATTTTGTTGAAGAGAAAGGAGCACCAGAAGATCTTCTTGCAACAGTAACAGGTGTTCTATTTGGAATAATTGCAATATTTAATATTTCGTTTGCACCCAAATGGGGCAAAAGAAACGATGAAAAGATATGGCAAAAGACTCTCAAGGTATCAGCAGGTATTGTTGGGCTAATGTATTTGCTACATATATTAGCACCTAACTTTTACTTCCTTTTACCACTTAGGGCAGTAATAGGTATATTCTATGCGGCTCTGATACCTACACTTTACTCTGCACTTAGTAAAAGGTCAGCCCCACAGCAGAAAGGTGGAATTATGGGTCTTGCATCTGGAGCAAATTTATTGGGTTCCCTGATAAGCTTTCTATTTGCAGGAGTAATTAGTTCTATGTTTTCTATGGAAGTGAACTTTATTATATCATTCATATTACTAACTATTGTTGCAGTTATATCTCATTTTGCACCAGTAGATAAGTATCAGAAAAAAGCTTTGGCGAAATGAAGAAGGTCCTGTTAATTATGGCAGCTTTAGTATTACTATTTTTAGGTTGGATGATAAAAGCTGACAAAGAATATGAACCCAATGACATAGTTGGTAGTGAATTAACTAAATCTGAATTTGTTTATACTAAGAATATAGAGCTACCTGCTTATCGTGATGATATTACTATTCTACCAAAAAATGGATTTGTAGTTGGTTTCTCAAAAAAATATAGACATGCCGCATGGGTGGCTTATAAGTTAGATTGTTCAGAGACCAAAGGTGATGTGGGAAGAAGTAATTATTTCAGAGAAGACGAAATTTTAGCAAAGTATAGTCCATCAACAGATGATTATTACGCTTCTGGCTATGATAAGGGACATCTGGTTCCAGCTGGTGATTTGACTACTGACTCTCTATCAATGGACGACAGTTTTCTTATGTCGAATTTATCACCACAAATACCAGAGTTCAATCGAGGTCTTTGGAAGAGGTTAGAATCACAAGTAAGAGATTGGTCTTGCCAATTTGACTCTATATTTGTTGTAACTGGGGCTATTTTGCATGACAGCTTGACAAGCATTGGTAAACGAAGAATGGCTGTGCCTGACTATTATTTCAAATCAATTCTTGTTTATGATAAAGGTGAGCAATCATCATTATCATTACTCCTTTATCAATATACCAATGAAGATAAAATCAAAAACTTTGTTATAATACAGACTCACTTGAAAGTATAACGGGATTAAACTTATATCATAACTTACCAGATAGCACCGAAAATATAATCGAAAGTAAAGTCGATTATGAATTGTGGTTCTAGAATTCTAATTTCAAATTAGTCGTATAACTTACAGTAGAAAGTTATTTGATGAATCATTTATACTTATATTTATTTATCACTAATCTAGTCGTCTGAAAATAGTATGAAATATATAGTTCAAATTCTTTTATTTACTTTTGTAATTTCAAGTGCTAAAGATATTGATTTGACATTCGAATATGATGGTATTGAGCGTGAGCTTGCTATTCAAATTCCAGATGATTATAATGCGAGTAATAGCTATGAGCTATTGATCGGTTTGCATGGTTGTGGTCAAAATGCTTTTAGTTATCGAACAGCATTGTCTGATGTGGCATATGATAAAAACCTTATTCTAGTGTGTATAAACGCTCTTGATGACGGATCACAACTAAATAAAATGATGGTTGATGAAAGAGGCAAAGTCATTCCTGCTGCAATCGAGTACCTTTCTGAGCAATATAACATCGATGAAAATGGTGTATATCTGACGGGGTTTTCTTGTAATGGAGCAATGACTTTATTTCATGGTCTAAATGATATTTATAATTTCAAGGGTCTAATACCATTCAATGCATACTTACCGCCTGAGTATGATGGTAAGTATAATTTAGAATCAAAAAAAGCTACTTGTTTTTGTTCAGGGACAAATGATGGGAACTACAGTAGAAATCAATCACTATACAATCAACTTAATACGAATGGGGGAGTGACGTTTTTTAACTCAATGCCTGGAATAGGACATACTGTGAACTTTAATGGATTTACTGATGAGATGCAGGAATGCATAAATTTTATAAATCAAACAACTACTGATATAGAAAGTGAAGACTCAGGTATTCTTATTTATCCTAATATAGAAAATGGAATAATTATAATAGAAACAGAAAATAAGATTCAAATCACAAAGATATACAATTTGTTAGGTGAACTAATTATATCATCTGATCAAAGACAAATAAAGATATCCGAGTTGAATAAAGGAATCTATTTTATCAATGTATTAACTTCTAATTCAATAATAAGTCGTAAACTGGTCATTTAAATTAATCCTCATCGGAATCACTTCCTGCTAATAGTTCAAAAGTATCATTAGAAGAGAGCTGATTGCCAATTATCCCTTCTATAGAGCCAAATAGTCCAAGCATATTTTCTTGAACAGAATTAATTTGTTCTTCACGCTTTTTCCATTGCTTTTGGAATGCTCTTTTTTCAGTATTCAACTGTTCGTGCATTGAGCTATAAGTGTCGATGATTGTTGTAATAGTATGTTTAAACTTATTACTTGCAAAGTAGTTATAAAGCATTTCTTTTTTGTCACCACGATTGTCATTCTGTAGCTTTACAGTATTGATATTAATAAGCATTTCTCTGAGTACCTGTGATAAGAACTTAACATTTGGAAAGCTACATATCCAAACTCCATTCATTTCTCCAAATTGGCTCATTCCTTTAGGCATAGTTTCTGTTACTATCACAGCAATATCTGCATTTGACGAGAGTTGGTCTTGTTTTAATTTTTCTATCCATTTGTCAGAAAATGCATTAGTTCTTTTACTTTCATATATTATTGAACCACATTGTTCCTGATTGTGATTTATTACAACTTGCAGGCAGTCAGCACCTCTTACTCCTTTAGAGACTTCTTCTATACTATCAAATGGGTATTCTTTCTCTAACAAATCTTCTATTGCTAACTCTTGGACTTCTCCTTGAAGTTGTTGCGAGCCTTTCTCCTGCTTTCGTTTCATCTCTTCAGTTAGCTTTTTTTGGTCTTCCAACTGCTTTTCAACTTCTTTATATCTTAATTCCCATTCTTCTCTTAGTTTTGATTCAGCTTTGTCTTGTAGTTTTTCTTTTTCTTTTTTTAATTGTTCATTAAATCTCTTTTCAGCTGCTAAATTAGCTTCTTCAGCTGCTTCTTCTTTTTCTCTTTTCAATCGCTCAATTTCTGCTTTCGCCTTATTAAACTCTTTCAACTTGTCTGTTTTTTCATTGAGTTCTTTCTGCATTGCTTTATACTGTTCTTGATTTTCTTCTTCAAAATCAGATTTAAGTTTTTGCTCTATTTTTTCCCTTTGCTCTTTCAGTTGTTGTTCCAACTGTCTTTTTACTTCCTTCGATTGGTCTTGTTTCGCTTTGCTAAGAGCGACTTTTTCTTCCTCTAATTTTTCTAATTCCCTAGATACTTGGTTGTCTTTTTCTGCAATCTTTGATTCAAATTCCTTTTTGTATTTTGATTCAAGTTTGCTTGCTAATACATCTTCTACATCTAAGCTGGTTCCACAGTTAGGGCATTCAATATTGTTTGACATAGGAATAAAATATGGGTTTTATTGATTTGAATATACTATTCTATAAGGAATTATTTTGTTGTCTTACCTTCATAAAGATCTGTAAAAAATTTGTCTATGGGTTCCCAAAGTTCTAATTTATTGCCTTCTGGGTCAACTACATGAGCAAACTTACCGTACTCATATTCTTCTATTTCGCCGATTATCTCTATCCCTTCACTTATCATATTTTCAATCATCGCTTCTATATTCACTACTCTGTAGTTTATCATATAGTCTTTGGAAGAAGGAGCGAAATACTTTGTTTCTTTGTCGAATGGACTCCATTGTAGATACCCTTTGCTCTCAGGATTGTCAGAATCACGGAACTCAAAAAGTGATCCATATTCATTAGTTACTAGTCCGAGATTTTTAGAATACCACTCTTTCATTTTATCAGGATTATCAGATTTGAAGAATATACCACCTACTCCTGTTACTATGGGTTTTTTGTCAGACATTATTTAGCCTCTCCACCGCGGTTATTCTGAATGTTATAATCATTCATCTGCATAAAACTTGTTAAAACGCCTGGAGCGCCGTATTCTTCAGTCTTTATTAGGCCTACACCTTCAGCAAAATAATACCTTCTTCTTACAGTTTTGTTTCCATCAATTCTATGGTCTTTGTACATTTTCATTTCTTTTCTATTCAGCTCACGTAATTCCTCAAGTATCCAAACTTGATATTCACCTGATGGTACCGTTATAACATCTTGTCCTCGCCATACATACCCTTCCATATTATTTAACACATCCCCTTCATTAGGAGAGTTTGGTATTAACCAACCAGATTCTAACTCTTTATTATACCAGTCATTTATAGTAAGCAAATGTGCACCATCAGAACATTTTACAAAATAAAAGCTCCAGCTCTTTTCATTATCTCTACATGCTCTATATGCTTCAAAAGGAATTCTTTTACCATTTTTTACATAGTAGATTGTATCTATTTCACACAGTTCTAATTCATAGTTCTCTTTTTTCTTTTCATCACCGTCTATCTTTACCACGTTGTAATTCCACTTGTTACCAAGGGCAATTGGGAAATAAAGAGATGTTAGATTCTCAGATTCTAATTCCATGCAAGGCGGTGGGTAGCTATTTGAGCTACAGCCAATGATTACTATGCTGATGATAGCTAAAAAAATATTTCTCATAATTTACTGTCTTCTATAGTGGCTATACATTTTAGTTCTATTGCAATGGGAGTTGGTAAACTGTGAATACCGAGGGTTGTTCTGGCTGGTTGATTATCCTTGAAGTAATCGGCATAAATCTTATTATAGGTTTTAAAATCATCTTTCATATTTGTCAAAAATACTGTTACGTCTATAAGGTTAGACCAGTTACTACCACATGCTTCTAATATAGTTTTTACATTTTTGAATACAGAATGACACTGTTTTTCTATATCATAGCTAATAATCTCACCCTTGTCATCTAGCTCAACGCCTGGAATTATTTTCGTGCCTTTTTCTCTTGGTCCTACTCCTGACATAAATAGTAAGTTTCCTACTCTTCTGGCGTGTGGGTAAAGTCCTACTGGTTCTGGTGCTTTGTCCGAATTTAATAATATATCATTACTCATAAATTATTTTTCTTTTGTTTATGGTTAATTGTAGTCATTGTTTTGTGTAATATAGTAAAGTTAAAAGACAATCTTAAATCAAAATAATTACAATTTGTAAGCAATTAGACATATTGTCCAGCAGCCCAACCAGATGCCCACGCCCAAGCAAAATTATAGCCCCCAAGCCAACCATTTACATCTACAGCTTCGCCTATAATATATAATCCTTTGTGCTTACGAGTTTCCATTGTCTTTGAGGATAGCTCATCTGGATGAACTCCTCCTAATGTTATTTCTGCTTTGCTATAGCCTTCATCACCAATAATTGTTACTTCCCAATTATCAAGATTCTCGATAAGTCTATTATACTCAATGTCACTTAAACTTTTCATAGGTTTTTCCAATTCAAAAAACTTACAAAACTCTTCTGCAAACCTAGCTGTTATTTTTTTTGACAGTATATTTTTAACCAAAGAACCTGAGGTTCTATTTTCACTCAAAAAGTCTGGAATATTCTTGTATGGTTCAATTTTTATATAAATCTTATCTCTACCATTCATATAATTTGATATTTGTAATATTGCTGGTCCACTTAAACCTTTATGAGTAAATAAAACTGCTTCCCGAAATGATATTTCTTCATTAAATACTTCCGCAAAGAAAGATACCCCTCTTAATGAGCGAAAATCGAAATTTTTAGTTATATCTAATCTAAGTGGGACTAGTCCTGGCTTTGGTTCTGTAAATTCCAATTCAAATTGTTTTGCTATTTTGTATGAGAAGTCAGTAGCACCTCTGCTAGGAAAAGAGAGACCTCCAGTTGCAATGACTAATGATTCACAATTATAATCACCATTGTCAGTTCTAACTTTATATCTTCCATTTTCTTGTTTGCTGACTTCTAACACTTTAGTACGAGTTTTAATCTCAAGACCATATTTTTCAGCCTCACTCTCGAGCATAGATGTAATTTCTCTTGAAGACTTGTTGCAGAAAAGTTGACCTAATGTTTTCTCATAATACTCAATATCATATTGTTCAACCAAATCAATTGTATCTTCGGGAGTATATCGAGACATTGCTGATTTGTGGAAATGAGGATTTGCAGTTGTGTAATTAAGATGTGTTGCATCCTTGTTAGTAAAATTACACCTTCCACCACCTGAGATTAGAATTTTTGTTCCAATCATTCTGTTGTGTTCGAATATAGTGGTATTCCTACCAGCTTTGGCAGATTCTATGCCACACATCATTCCTGCTGCACCGGCACCTATTATCAATACGTCTTTAGCTATCATAATCAATTATAAATCAAAAAAAAGAGCTAACCTATTAGGTTAGCTCAAAATTAAATTTATTTACTTTTAATAAAAATTATTTGTTGTTAAAAATTGGTGACTCTTTTACCATTCCATATCCTGAGATAGATAAATTTGGGTCTTCATCTGAAGTTGTTTTTAATTTAACCCAACAGTTTACATATCCTGGAGTAGTTGGAGTTATGGTTACTTTTAAGTCCATAGACTTACCCGGCTTCAGAGTTTTCTTACCATCCATATTCACTTCCATATCCGAAGGGCTCTTAGTTAAATTACTAAAAGTAATGCTTTTGCCACTAGTGTTCTTGATGTTTATTTTAGAAGTCTTTTTCTTTCCTACTTCCATTTGATTGAAAGCAAAGTATGATGGGCTTATTTCAATTTCTTTTTGAACATCAGCAGAAAGTCTGAAAATAATAGTACTATTCTTAGGGTCATTAGAAGAGATTCTAATTGTTTTAGAATTTACACCCGCTTTAGAACCAACATTGAATGTAACGTTAACTGTGGCAACTTCACCTGGTTTTAATTTATCTTTGTCAAGTGGAGCTGTTGTACAACCACAAGATGGCTTTACGTTTGTGATAACTAATTGCTCATTACCAGTATTCTTAATCTTTACTTTTGTCTTAAGTGGGCTATCTTTTGGTGACACTTTGCCCCAATCATGCTTGTTACCACCTATTACTTCAATCTTTGGTTGAGCATAAGCCATAGAAGCGACTAATAGTAGCGCAATCGAAGTTAGTACTAATTTTTTCATATTTACCTCTAAATTTGTTCTGTTTTATTTGCTAAATTATAAAAAAATTTTTGTTCTAAAGTAATTTTTAGTTAATTAGTTTGTTTTATATAACGATTATTAACCTAACTTGTTCCGAACATATATAACAATGAGAATATTTTTTTTAATTACTTCTTTACTAACAGTACTTTTTGTTCAGAGTTACAATATTAGTGCAAAACCTGAAATTAGAGTACTGAATACTTACACGGATACTGTTGACTTAGGTGTTACATACCGTAGTGGTAGTACAAGTATTCCTATTAGAGCTAGTTTTGAATTATATAATGATAGCAATCAAGAAGTTAGACAAATCAATGGGAACCAAACTTCAGCTATTTTCTCTATCGATGGGGGAATGAATCAAACTTTTCTTCAGTTCACAGATGATATAAATAGCTTTCCTAAAATTTTAAATTCTAACAATTCAACTGATACAGTCTTTGTACAGTATTTGTTTGATCAGGCTATTCCAGAGGTGAGGAAGAAAAGTTCATGCCTGTATATTGCCGGTTTGCTTAATAATAATGATGAACTCGTGTTGAAAGATACCTTTGTAATTGTAGCAAGAAAGACAGACAAGTTTGTAGGTTCATACGAAGATAATATAAATTTTGATTCTGTATACATAGGCAATCAGTTTTCCATTACAAAGAAATGGTACATTAGAAATGTTTGGACTACTCCTCAACGAATATTTGATGACAGCTTTGAACTAATAAGTTCAAATGTTACTGATGAAGAGATTAAAATTAATCGGTTAGAAGATGATATAACACTTAGTCCTGAAAGAGAAGCGATTGAATGGGATATAGAATATACCCCAATAGATACAAAGCCAGACGAAGCTGTTTATAAACTTTATTTCTATCCTTTCGAATCTGAAGGAAACACAATTGATGTGGATTCAGTTGAGGCCAATATCACGGGTGTTGGTGTAAAACAGAAGATAGATATTATCAACGTACTAACAGGACAATTTTTAACTACTACCAATGGCAGCTATGATATTGATTTGGGGGAGATGCGACCAGGAGAAAAACAACTAATCTCTGTAGTGGTACAAAACAACGGTAATTTTCCAGTAGGTAGTAAATCAAACAGTTTTATTACAAATCGGAATGACTCAGGATTACTTAAAGATGGAATTTCATTTAACCAAAATTTGCTACCAACTTTATCAGACACAATTGATATAGAATTTACAGCAGGCACTGGTGGCACTATAGACATGATCTATCAATTTGAGAGCGATTTGCTGGAAAGAGGGATTGCTGGCGCTCAAAGAAAAAATGCCTTGCTTGAAATCCATTTTTCTGGTATAATCAAGCAACCAAGAATAGCAGTTAATACAGATAGTATTGACTTTGAGGCTGTTGCTATAACAAACTCGGGTGATTGTCAGACTATAGTAGAAAAGCAAATAGTAATTACAAACTTAGGAAATGAAAAATTAGATATTTTTAATATTCTTGTAGATGATTTACAAAACTATTCAGTATACTACTCTAAGTCTGTTTATGAGCCTTTGGATACCGGTATAGTTACTGTTTATTTCGAACCAGATGTTTCAGGGACACATGATTCGAAACTTAAAATAATCTCAAATAATAAAAAGCCTGACGACACAACGGAAGTTAAGCTAATGGGTATAGGAGTTCCAAGAGCAGAAATTGATTTAAGAATTGATTCATTAAAATCTTTCCCAGGCACTGAAATACTTGTTCCAATCATAGTAGAAAAAGAAAAAATATCTAATGCAACTACTTATACAGATTTGATTAGGTTTAATAGAACTATTCTTGAATTTGTAGAGCCAATCTATAATGAAACAGCATCTGTGTCGCCATCATTAGGCAACAGATTTAATCTGAACCAAGACGGACATTTGGAAGTAAACCTGATGAGACAATCTGAAGAACTATTTGCTCCTTCTGATACTTTGGTAATATTAAAATTTAATACTTACTTAGGTGATTTTGAAAATAGTTATATAGACTTTGTTGATTCTAAGATTGGAAATAGAAACTGCGACGAGTTGTTCAATATCAATAAGAATAGAGGGTATTACCAAACTGATTCGGTTTGCGGTTTAGAGTTTAAAGTTTACACAGATAATCCATTCGTTGAGCTATATGGTGTAAGTCCAAACCCTTCTTCTGGAAATGTAGAAATAGAAATTAATACTCCTACAGAGATTGAAGTTGATCTAAAGTTACTCTCTCCTATTGGAAGTGTAATATGGGAAGAAAAAGATTTAATGCTTCAACCTGGTGAAAATAAATTTAGATATGATTTTGATGTTTTTAAATCTGGTGCATATCACCTGATTCTATCCAAAGGTAGGGTACTTGATAATAAGAAACTATTGATTGTAAAATGAAATTTATTTTTAAAATAATTATATTCCTACTACCCATAGTCACTTATTCGCAAGGGTTCGACTGGCAAGTAAGTTCACGCTCTCCTTATGAAATTACTAATACTTATATAGGAGCAGTTTCTAGTTTTTCTTATAGCTACCATACTGGTAACTTTCCATTCTTAGAGGAAGATGTAATATGCTGTACTTATGAGGACGGTATTGGAACAGATTTTCAGTTAGGTGTTACTTCAGAATACTGGCATCAACCTGATATGGCTTTTACAGTAGGGTTGTTGTACAGCAATGTAAGTACAAATTTTTATACTGAGACTACTGTTACAAAGAAAACAAATCCAGATCTTCCGGGATTTGATTGGACCACGGCATACGAAAGTGATATTTCTCTTAGTTATATCACACTCGACTTAGGAGTCAAGAATAGAATTTACAGTAAGTTAAATTTAAAAGCTGGTGTTGACTTGAATTTCAATATTGGAAGTTCAGAAAGTCATCTTAACTCAGTGGTAACGCCGAGCAATATTCCATTTTCAGATGGCTCATTTGAAAAAGAGCTAATAAATGGAAGAATTAAAGAATTGTCACCAATAGTATTAGGTATAAGTATTGGAGGCAGTTATGATATTGATCTAGGTATTGAACGCTACGGAGAAATCTCTATTCTTACAAGGTACACTGTGAATAGTTTAATATCAGATGATAGTTGGAGAAACGTGCAAGCAAAGTTGATGCTTAAGGCTTTTATTGGTGTTAAATAACTGCTGACTCTAATATTTTCAAACTACCATCATCACTATCTATGGCTGCATCTAAACCAATTGGGATTGTAAATTGTGTTGAAGTATGCCCAATTAATAGCCCATAAAATACTGGGTAGTTATATGTAGAAAATATATAATTATAAACTTCTAACTCACTTCTATCCCATGAGGATTGGCTACCGCCAGGTGAACAATCATTACACTTACCTATAACAACTCCAGCTAAATTATCAAGCATACCTGCTAACCTCATTTGAGTAAGCATTCTTTCTAGCCTGTAAGGTGCTTCACTAACATCTTCTATGAATAGTATTTTATTCTTAGTCTTAATCTGATAGTCTGTACCAATGAGAGAAGTAATTAGCGATAAGTTACCACCTACTAATTCACCCTCAGCTTTGCCAGAATTAATTGTAATAATAGGATTTCTCTCTCTAACGCCTTTTGATTTCGGGTTTTGAATTACTCCTGCCGGTTTGGTTGAGGTAATTGTTTTGCTAAAAGACTTGAAAGAAGGATTATCAAAGTTAGATAACATAACAGGAGAATGAAAAGTAACTAACCCCGTTAACTTTTGAATAGCTGTTATTAAAGCTGTTATATCACTGTATCCAGCAATAATTTTGGGATTTCTTTTTATTAAATCATAATCAAGTTTATCTAATAAATCAGCAGAGCCAAAGCCACCTCTTATACAGAAAATGGCTTTAATTGAACTATCTGTAAACGCTGCATGTATTTCTTTTACTCTCGCTACTGTGCTTCTAGTTTTATACCCGTTTGGATTGCTTACTATTGCTTTGGTCATAACACTTTGTACATTGAGGGCTTCACAAATTTCTTCAGCTCTATATATGTCTTTCGGATCAGTAACATTACTAGCTGGTGAGATTAATGCTACTTTGTCACCTTTATTAAGTCTTTTTGGCTTTATTATTGTTGTGTCATTGTCTTGAGAGAGCAATAATTTAGAATTATTAAGTAAAAATACTGACGATAATGCAGATAATTTCAATAAATTTCGTCTTTTCATTGTTTATTATAATTTTTTTAAAGTAATTGATACAATATAAGAAAAAACAGTTTACAAAAATTGATTGATACAGATAACATATTTATGTTTCAACCTGAGTATGAAGAGGATAGTCCATTTGGGAAAGACCCCAATGAGGACCTCAAATTTCTTCTTGCAAAGGCAGAACAATACGTAAAAGACTTCGACAAAAAATTAATTGAGAAGGCGTTTTGGTATTGCTATAATAGTCATGACGGGATGGTTAGAAAGTCTGGTAAGCCTTTCTATACTCATCCGCTCAATGTTTCTATAGTACTATTAGAAGAATTCCCAATTTATGATTCACAAACGGTTGCAGCATGTTTACTTCATGATACTTTAGAAGATGTAGATAGTGTAACTCGAAGTGGAATAACAAAAGAGTTTAGTGCTGAAGTTGCACGTATGGTTGATGGCGTAACAAAAATTAGTCACAAAGAAGTCAGCAAGACTGAGAATAAAGCTGCCTCATACAGGAAGTTATTCTTAGCATTAGTCAAGGACATTAGAGTAGTACTGATCAAGCTTGCAGATAGACTACATAATATAAGAACATTACATTACCTACCTCCAGAAAAACAAAAATACATAGCAGAAGAGACCCTAAATTTTTATACAATGTTAGCCCACAGAATTGGCTTACTAAAAATTAAAATTGAGTTAGAAAATCTGTCTTTCTATTATTTAGACAGAGAGTCATATGAAGATATAAAAAACAGACTCTCTGATAAAAGGCGTGAATTCTTAGGTTATATAAAATCTTTTTTAGGTGTAATTGAAAAAAACTTAGACCAGCAGGGTATTGACCATACTTTAACTATATATCATAAGCATGAGTATGAGATTTTTAATATCATCCAAACTGGTAAAGCACTTAATGATATAGATAATTTTTACTCAATCAATCTGATAATAAACTCTAATGAAATAGGGGATTGTTATAGAGCACACGGTATAATTGCTAATACATTTGACTCCATAAAATTCTTAGACTATATCTCTAAACCAAAGTTCGATTGGTATAAATCATTGCACACTGAAATAATTGGTCCCGATGGAAGGAAAATTGAATTATCTATTAGAACTAAAGAGATGGAAGAGATAGCAGAGGAGGGATTTGCTACTAAGTTCTCATTAAAAAATAAGAGAAAAGCTTTAGATATTAAGAAGCTAGATTTGGATGAATGGGGGCAATGGATGCAAGAAATGATAGAAGAGTACCCAGACAATGCAATTCAAATAATATGGGATTCTATAAAAGTTAACCTTTTTGATGTAGATGTAGTTGTGTATAACAAAAATGGTGAGCCAGTGTCGCTTCCAGATGGTTCGACAGTGTTAGACTTTGCATTCTCAAAATCTGTTGAAGATGGTATGACCTGCATATCAGCAAAAATAAATGGTGTTGTAAAACCTATTGATTATGAGTTGGAATATGGAGATCAAGTTGAAATAATTACTTCAAAATCGGTTAAACCAGAGCCCAAATGGCAACAGTTTGTTGTTACTTTTAAAGCTGTAACTACTTTGTTCCATTATTTCAAAGAGAATCCATTTGTTGAAATCCCAAATGAAACAGATGAAGATGAATATATTATGATGAAAGTCGTTGGTGAGGATAGAGATGGAATGCTTAAAGAAATAACTCAGGCTATAGGCCAAAATAGTATGCACGAATTACATATTAGTGCCCAAGAAGAGGATTTCGAAGGGGTTTTCACTCTAAAAATTGCCGAAGAGGATGACCTAAATACTATCTTTTTAAAAATATTAAAAATCAATGGGATTAAAAGTGTAAATTTAGTTAATTAGTTTATTTTTCCTTACCAATTACTACAATTACTGATCTAGAGTAAAACCTACCTTCAGGGTGTTCATTATTATATATAGTGTTTTGCACTTTTCCCATTCCAATAGCTTTGTCCTCGCTTACATTAAGCTCTCTAGCTACCCTTAGAGCTCTTTCTTTGGATAATTCAAGATTATAATTGTCATCACCAATAATATCTGAGTATCCTTCTATTAAGAGCGCCTTCGATTTATTGCTTATATTCTCCTCTACCATATCTAATGTTAATTTAGCTATGGGCGGTATATTAGAAATGTTGTATCCAAAAAGGATTAAACTAAATTCCTTTTTAATAGATTGGGTATTAGTTAAGTTTATGTCTTCAATAAATTGCTTTACTTTTTTAGAGTCATAAGTATATTTATCGTTACTACTGACACCTAAATTATCTGTTGCTATAATTTCAAAATTAACATTTTCAAATTCTAAATTTTCATTGAAACTTTTCGAAAACTGGTAGTTCGAATTTGGTACACCACTACCATTGAAATTACTTAGTTCGTTCCCTTTACTTTTTGCCGCTATATCCCAGTTAGTAACTGGTAACTTTGATTCTACGGTAGGGGTAATAGCGAAATCAATACTAGCAGATTTAATAATTTTAGTATCTTTAGAAATTTTTGGTAATAATATACTCCAATCAGTTGGTATTAGTTCAACTCTTCTGTTTTCTGTTCTCCTAAATTCATTGTCTGATCTGGAAGGGGTTTCTGGTAGGTTTCTAGCTTTTGTGCTTAATCTGTTTGAACCTAGACCCCAGTCATTTACAAAGTAATTATATACAGAATTCATTCTTTGTTCTGATAACTCTAGATTACCTTCCTCTAGTCCGTAGTTAGAGTTGCAACCAACAATTGTCATTTCTACATTTGGGTTTTCTTTTAATCTTATTGCTACTGTGTTTAGTAAATTGTAGTAATTAGTAAGGGAGGTATCCTGATCACTTTTTATTGAATTCCCATAAATCTCATTTTCACTAACTTCAGTATTATATCTTTTGGGGATTACAGCTCTATTCTCATCAAAGAAAATATACCCAAGTAGCGATTGATATTTTATAATTCTCTCTTTGGTTTGATTGATTTGAGTTGTATTATATATGCTGTCTGAAACTGCTATTGTAGCAATGATATCTGACTTTAGTAAAGGCTCTGGTTCTTCTATTATAGAATCTTTTCTAATTATTTCATTTTCTTTGAAATGGTTATACCTAACTTCTATTCCAAAATTGATTTGGCTTAATTTCCAATCAATATCTTTAACCATATTACCGATGAAGTAAGTAAATTGGCCAGTAGGAGATATTTCCCAACTGCTACTTGACGAAAGTGGTAGATTTAATCTAACACCTGCATTAACATATGGTAAAAAACTATTTGAGCCGTCTACTTCCCATTCACTTTCATTTCTAACTATCCTATCATTTTCAAAAGTTACATTTGTGGGTTCAACTAATGTTTCATATTGTTTAATCTGAAATTGATTAACCAATGCAACACCACCGTCAACAAATAAATCTAAACTTTTATCTAATTCGATTAATATTCTCAAATTGGTTGATATCGCTTGTATATCAGCTTCAATTGTATGCTCAATAATACCATTACTTTTAGTCCCTTGGTTATTGTCAAATATATCAGACTCTTCTTGCTGAATAATTCCTGAATGGATGTTGATACTCCACAGCGTAGAGAAAATAATCATACCAATCTTCAATTCTTATCCCATAGACAACTGTTGCTAAAGGTGATTTCATGTTAGCAATAATAGGTGCATGCCATCCACCCATTGAGTGGCCAAATAATGTAATTTTTTCTTTGTCAACATCGTTACGGTTAAGAAGTTCATCATAGCCTTTGGCAAAAACTGCATTTTCAGTATCAAAATCAATTTCACTACATTCTAAATTGCCTTTACTGTCGCCCATATTTGGTTTTTCAACTCTGTAAACCAGGTAACCATAACTAACCATATCGTCTATAAATTTACGAATGCTACTATTTGGATTAGTGTATTCACAGCTTTGGCAAGGATAACCCTGTATATAATACAACACTGGGAATGGTCCTTCCCCTTGAGGTTTCTCGATTATTGTCCTTATTTGACTATTTTCAAAATCAAAACTATTTAACTCATATTTATTTTTTACAGTGAATGGTAAATCTACTAACTCACCTTTTAGCTCCATAGTCTTTTTACCTCTTTTTACAGATACCTTTATTCGTTTTTCTTTTTTGCTCTGGCTTAAACCATTTAGAAAGCTATTGAAGTCTTCAAACTCAATTGAATTAATCGATACTATTGTGTCATTCTTTTCTACCCCTATATTATATGCCGTACCATTAGGGAAGACTTCTTTTATAATTGCTTTCCCTGCGTCCATACTTATAGGTTCTAATTGAACACCCAACTGACCACGTCTTTCTAATGATGAGCCTAATGAAACCGAGTAAATTGACAATGCAATAATAAGGATTAGAGTGGGTTTCATAACTGTTTGAATTTTAGTTGTTAAATATACAAAGACTACATTAATTCAATACATTAGTTGCAACCAGAAAACTATCAGCAATATATTACACGTCCCATAATAATTAACCAATATGTAAATATTCCTGTTATTTATTTACTATTGATTAAATTTGAAGTTAGTTATGAAACACAACAAAAAAATAATATGAACTCATCAGAAATAAGAAACCAATTTATCAAGTTTTTTGAATCTAAAGGTCATAAATCAGTACCTTCTGCACCTGTTATACCTCATGGGGACCCAACTCTTTTATTTACCAACGCCGGTATGAATCAGTTTAAAGATGTATTCTTAGGCGAAGGCGAGAGAGACTATACCAGAGTAGTAGATTCTCAGAAATGTATACGAGTAAGTGGTAAACACAATGATTTAGAAGAAGTTGGTGTAGATACATACCACCATACATTTTTTGAAATGATAGGTAACTGGAGCTTTGGTGATTACTACAAACAAGAAGCAATAGAATGGGCTTGGGAGCTACTTACTAAGAAATGGGTAATCCCCGAAGATAGATTATTTATTTCTGTTTTCAGAGATGATGATGAAGCATATAAAATTTGGGCTAATATTGTTCCAAAAGATAGAATATTGAAATTTGATGAAAAGGACAATTTCTGGGAAATGGGTGAAACTGGTCCTTGTGGTCCTAGTTCTGAGATTCATTATGATGGGACACCAGATAAATCAGGAAAAGATAAAGTTAATGCTGATGACCCGAACGTGATTGAGATTTGGAACTTAGTATTTATACAGTATAACAGGAATAGCAAGGGGGAACTAGAAAACCTAAAAAACACTAACGTAGATACTGGTATGGGTCTAGAGAGAATAGTGAGAGTATTGCAAGGTAAGAGCTCCAATTACGATACTGATTTGTTCATGCCTTTAATTGACAAACTTTCTTCACTTTCGGGTATAGAATATACTCATAATGACGAAGTAAAAACTGATATAGCAATGCGAGTTATTGCTGACCATATTAGGATGTTAGCATTCTCTATCGCAGATGGTGCAATGCCTGGGAATGAAGGCAGAAGCTATGTACTAAGAAGAGTATTAAGAAGGGCTGCAAGATTTTCAAGAGATTTAGGTTTCAAAGAAGCAGTACTGTACAAATTGGTTCCAACCTTAGTTGAGGTTATGGGAAGTGCTTATAATGAAATTACTGAGAATAAAGATCTAATAACTAATATTATAAAATCTGAAGAAAACAGCTTCTTGACTACATTAGAACAAGGTCTGGAAAAGTTCGATGAATTAACAAAAGATACCAAAGAGATAATTTCAGGTGAGAATGCATTCTTGCTTTATGACTCATTTGGCTTTCCTTTGGATTTAACTCAGTTAATTGCAAAAGAAAAGGGTTTATCTGTGGATGTTGAAGGTTTTGAATCAAATATGGCTATTCAAAAAGAACGTTCAAGAAGTAGTAGAAAAAACCAATCACAAGAAGTTAAGGACTCAGAGTATGATTTCAGTACAGAGTTTGTAGGCTATTCAGAAGTCTCTTTAGATAGTAAGGTCGTTCATTCTAACGACAATATTATAATTACAGAGGCTACTCCATTTTATTCAGAAAGTGGGGGGCAGGTTTCAGATACAGGAATAATTGAAATCGATGACAAAAAATACAGAGTTAAAGACGTTAAAAAGTCTGGTAACGCTATATTACATACTGTTGATACGGATGCAATCCCTGACTTAGTGGGTAAAGTGGCTAAGTTAGAAGTTGATAAAATTAGAAGGAATGACATTAAGAAAAATCACTCTGCTACTCATTTGCTTCATGAGGCTCTGAGAAGAGTATTGGGGAATCACATACAACAGCAAGGATCTTTAGTTGCACCTAATCATCTAAGGTTCGATTTTAATCATTTTGAAAAATTGACAGACAGTCAAGTCAACGAAATAGAGAGATTAGTAAATCAGAAAATAATGGAAGCACATAAAGTTCAAACTGATGTACTTTCATTGGAAGAAGCACAAAATAAAGATGGTTTAAAGATGTATTTTGGTGACAAATATGGCAGTGAAGTAAGAGCAGTAACTATGGATCAGGAATTTTCTCAAGAATTATGCGGTGGTACACACACAGCAAACACTTCAGAAATAGGTCTTTTCAAAATTATTGGGGAAAGTTCTATTGCTTCTGGAGTTAGAAGAATAGAGGCAATAACAGGAAGAGGGGTTGCAAAACATATTTCTGAATTAGAACAGACAATTGAAGAAAAGAATAAAGATGCCTCTAATTTGGAAGCACAAATTAAAAAGCTTGAAAAGGAAATAAATGACTTGAAGACCAAAGAATTGGCTGGTGGCATTGCCGATATGGCGAACAACTATACTGAAGTTGATGGTATTAAAGTAGTTGCTAATATGGTTGAAGCTGAAGATATGAATCAACTACGAGATTTGAGTGACGAGTTGAGACTAGAGATGAAGTCAAACGGTATTGGTTTGCTTGCTATTACTGTTGAAGATAAAGTACAATTAGCTTGCGTGGTAACAGATGATCTAAAATCAAACTACCCTGCAGGTAAGTTGGTTGGTCAAGCTGCAAAATACCTGGGTGGCGGTGGTGGTGGGAAACCTCACTTGGCAACTGCTGGTGGGCGTGATAAATCTAAATTGCCAGAACTATTAGAAAATGAATTCGTATCGATTGTTAAGAATTTTAAATAAAATACTGGGTGAAAGTAATATGAATAAAATAATTATACTCGTTATATTTTCGATGTTTTCATTTATTTTAAATGCACAAGAAGAAGAAAAATTTGAGTATCCAACTCATGAGATATATAGTCAATTTGTAGGTAACTGGACTATGGTCTATGCAAATATGAAGGAAGGAAAAACTGTTTCTAGCGGAAGGGGCGAGTCTGTCTCTTCATTGGATTTAAAAAACACAATACTTCAATTTGAAAATGAGTTTGAGCATAAGATTGGATTAGTTAAAACTAAATACATAATAGGTTATGATGTGTTAGAAAAGAGCTATTTCTTATTTACATACAGTAGTGCTAATGACACACCTGTGTTTATGTATGGTGACTATATACCAGAGAAAAAAGCTTTTGAATTTAGAAATTATGAAGGTGAACAGAAGGACGGAGATGTAAAAGCAACACTTGAAGTAGCAAGAGAAGATAAAATTACTTTTCAATCATATGTTATGTCCAATGGTGAAAATGAATTATTTTTAAATATTGGCTATATCAAAAAGTAATTATAAAATTTAGTACTTAAAAAACAAAAGGACTGATATTTCTATCAGTCCTTTTTAGTATAAATACTATTTACAGAAGATTAATATCTGTCACCTCTGTCGAAACTTCTATTGTTTCTTGGTCTTTCTTCTCTTGGGTTTGCTTTCTTCACAACGATTGTTCTTTCTTCGAACTCACATTGATCCAGTTCATCGATAGCACGTTGTGCTTCACCATCATCAGACATTTCAACAAAGCCGTAGCCTTTTGACTTACCTGTGTTCTTGTCCATAATAACGTTGGCAGAAGAAACTTCGCCAAACTCTTCGAATAACTCTCTTAAAGAGTCGCTTGTAGTTGAAAAATTCAACCTTGCAATAAATATATTCATAAAAAAAAACTATAAAATAAATTAAAAAAAAGTTGACTACTAAAGTAGAATATAAACTACTTATACAAAAATAATATAATCAACAGATGTAAGTTATACTAATAATTTGGATTATCAAAATAAAATCGTTCTAATTCTAATTCTTAACTAGATTTTAACTTTAATTTCTTAGAAACAAAACCACCCAACTCGGACAAAAGAACGCCAGTCATTAGTATTGATGCACCTAATAGCTCTGTACTGGTTAGTATCTCGGCCATGAATGCAAGTGCAAAAAGAGATGCAAATATTGGTTCTAAGCTAAAAATTAAAGCTGCTTTTACAGGGGTAGTATATCTCTGGTAGGTAGTGTGGACAATAGTCAATATAAAACTTGCTAATATTCCGTTGAATAAAACAGAAGTTATAAGATCTAAGTTAATGGATATATAAAAGTCTGGAAGCTCAAAAATTAAAAATCCAGTAATTGGCAAAGGGAGAACAAATATAAACTGTAGTGCTACTAACTGAATAGTCCTTTCTTTGGAGTTATCACCTTTTGTAAATTTATCCATAAAAGTGATATATATAGCCCAAAAAGATGTAGAAATTAGTGTTAAAATATCACCAAGATTTATATGGTTTATATCAGGATTTGTAAATATATATAAACCAACAAATGCTATTATAACACCAATCTTAGGCCAAAAATTAATTTTATTTTTCGAGATTAGCTTAAATGCAAATGGAGTTAGCACTACTGTGAGACCAGTTATAAATGCAGAATTAGTAATAGCAGTAAACTCAAGGCCATAAGTTTGGAGTACAAAACCACTTCCAAACAATAAGCCTAATGTTGCACCTTGTTTTATGGTAGTTTTACTAATATTCTTTAAATACTTTGAATAGAATATAAGCATCATCGATAAGGCAACAGAAAAACGGAGTATTAGGTAAAAGAAAGGCGGACTACTTTCTAATCCTATCTTAGTGAACATAAATGTTGCGCCCCAAATTAATGTCATTAGCAAAAGCATTAGTTCTGCACGCCAGTGGGTAATGTTATTTGACATTATTTCTTCTCAGTACTATCTTTCTGTATTTTTATTTCTTGTCCTTCTAATTGTTCTAAATTCTGTTTTATAACATCAATATCGGTTGACTGAGTTGTGTTTTGAGCTTTCTTTATTGAATCTCTTTTTTTCTTTGCTTCTTTTTCTCTTCGTCGTTTATTGAAGTTGACAGATGGAATTAACCTTACATTACTGTCAATAATTCCTCTTGAAATCAGAATGTCTTCTGCAGATACATATCTTTTTCTGTTCGGTATCCATCCCTGAATCTCTTCAGGTATTTGTTGTATTGGTATATATGCTTCTTCCACTTCCATGGGGTCGCCAGATAATTTTTGTCTTTCGGTTTTGTTATCTATTATATCAAGCCAAGGACCATATTTTCTGTCATAATTGAACATACCTGTAATAATAACAGGAGTGCCAGATAACCAGATTTGTCTTCTGTTGCTATCTACCTTTACACCACTACCCCAATTATATAACCATCTAGCATCTGACATAAACTGCCTTACGCAAGAGTGTGACACTGCTCTACCAGGCATAGTAAACTGATGGAAAGCATTACCTGCATATCTATGAAAATTCCAAGTGTATGGTAAAACCCAATTTGAGTCTAATGATGATTTCCTAATTCTGTCTTTCCAGACCAATGCATAGCGCCCAGGGAAAGTAGGGGTCTTTTCTTTGCCGGTATTGGCAGCTGCAAACCTAACTAATTTACCGTGTTCATAAGCTGCATAGCACTGGTATTCATTAGATACAATCACTAATTTCTCTATGTATTTTGCATCGCAGTAATATGGTGGGAAAATTGAATAAGCTCGCATATCACCGACTATCTTATCAGGCACAATTACAGAATCACCTACTTTTACAAATCTGAACTCCTTTCTATTCAAAGTTATGAATGCTTTGTTTGCATCTTTATTATCTTTGGAATACTTATACTTTGATTTTAGTTCTAAATATTTTTCCCAATCTTCAACTACTATTTTCGAGTAGTTAATTTTTGGAAAAGTGTCCAATTGTTCAAAAATCACCTTGCAAGAGTCAATTTGAACTATTTTTTCAGTGGTATCTGTTTGGTCTTTTTCTATATTTTCTAAATCATTTTTCTCAGAACAAGAAAAAAATAATAAGATTGGTACGATTAATATATATTTATTCATATATTATCTCAGTGATAAATATTTAATAATTCTGTATTTTGTGTTATATATTTGGCAAAATACATAAAAAATAATCATTTATGGGGAAAAAGTATGGAAAGAAATACGATATCGAAATTCATTGAGACAAATTTTTTACATTTCAATTCAGCTGCATTAGTAGATGCTGCAAAAGGTTATGATGAGCAATTGGCTAAGGGGAATAAAATGATGATAACCTTAGCTGGCGCTATGAGTACTGCAGAGCTAGGTATTTCCTTAGCTGAAATGATAAGAGCAGACAAAGTTGATATTATTACATGTACTGGTGCGAATCTGGAAGAGGATATTATGAATTTGGTAGCTCACAACAGTTACAGGAGAGTGCCAAACTACAGAGATCTAACACCAAAAGAAGAGTGGGATTTACTTGAAAAAGGATTGAACAGAGTGACTGATACTTGCATTCCCGAAGAAGAAGCATTTAGGAAATTACAAAAACACATATATGATATATGGAAAGAAGCAGATGAAAGCGGAGAAAGGTATTTGCCTCATGAGTATATGTATAAAATGCTAAACTCTGGTATTCTAGAGCAGTATTATGAAATTGACCCTAAAAATTCCTGGATGTTAGCTGCTGCTGAGAAGAATTTACCTATTATAGTTCCAGGCTGGGAAGATTCGACTATGGGTAATATCTTTGCATCATATTGTATGAAGGGGGATTTGAAACCAAGTACAATGAAAAGTGGAATTGAGTACATGATGTACTTGGCTGATTACTACACAGAAAATACAAAAGAGAATGGAATTGGCTTTTTTCAAATTGGTGGAGGTATAGCAGGAGATTTTCCAATATGTGTTGTACCAATGCTATACCAAGATATGGAATTGACAGACACACCATTTTGGAGTTACTTCTGTCAAATTTCAGATTCAACTACCAGCTATGGCTCATATTCAGGAGCTGTACCTAATGAAAAAATCACATGGGGTAAGCTTGATATTGACACTCCAAAATTTATAATAGAATCAGATGCTACAATTGTGGCACCTCTTATTTTTGCATGGTTACTAAATAAATAAATTGATTAAAAAAAATAATTATTTGTAAGTTTATATTATTCAAACACAAACAGGAATGAGGAAATATTTAGAATTTTTATAATTGTAATACTCTGTATTGCAACAACTACTTCGTCCTTTGCTGATGAGGATGTATTAAGACCGGAAGGAAGATCCGAGATTTCATCTAGTTCCAGCAAAGATAAAAGTTTGCTTTAGGAGTAGAGGGAGGAATCTCTTATAATATGTTTAGTTCCGATTTGAATTGGGCTACAAATAGGGGAACGCAGACGACAGCTAACTCAGTATACAACGTTTTTGATGACTTGAATGGTCTATTTCCTCATTTTGAATTTTTTGTTGATTATACTATCAATGAAACCTTTGGTCTACAACTAAAATTTCTATACAACCCATTATCCTATAGTGGAAGAGAGTCAGGAATTGTAGATTTTGTTGATCCTGATTTATTACTATATTTGGGAACTGGGACAGCTGAACTAGATTATAGAGAGAGAGTCAATTTTTTAAACATAGATCCTAGTTTAAGAATTTCAGTTAATGAGTCGCTTTATTTCTTAATAGGTCCTTCATTTAACTTAGGAATAGGTGATTCTGAATTGAGGTATATATTTACTGAGAATGAAGACTTTGTCACTTATGATGAAAATGCAACTGGTGATGAAAGTAGTAGGACAATTATTCTAAACCAATCAAATTAAGATTCTTGGTTGGGATTAAATTTAGCAGTTGGATACAAATTTGAATTAAATAATAATATCTCAGTTGCTCCTCAGCTAACTTATTATTATGGGGTTACAAATTTTGAAGATTCAAGCCTTACGAATGATAATCAACAAGTTACTCAGGAATTTAAAGAACTAACTATTTCGAATAAATCTTTCAACCAACTTCGCTTCTCGCTTGCAGTTAGGTTTGACAAGGTATTTTAGGAGGATACTATGAAAAGAATAATACAAATAATAGCTTTATCTATGGTGTCTTTTGCATTTGCTTTTAGTCAAAATGTAATTGTTAGTCCTTTGAATATTAATTCAGATAGCGATGATTTTTCAAGTGGCCTTACTCTTCGTGGAAACGAAATGTATTTTACTACTGAAAAGCCAGGTGAACAAAAAATATATAGAGCGGTTTATGAGAATGGAGATTGGAAGACTGTACAATCTGCTGGAGATATGGTGAATTCAGGTGACCAGAATGGATCACCAACACTTACTCCTGATGGGCAGTATATGGTGTTTGCATCTTATGAAAGTGATGTAGAAGGTATGGGTAGAACAGACTTATATAGTGCCAGAAAATTAGACGGCAAGTGGTCGACATTCAAATTTTAGGTGTTGCTATCAATAGTGAATACTGGGATTCACAACCATCAATTTCAAGTGATGGTATGACTCTTTATTTCTCAAGTGATAGACCTGCTTCTAAGTCTGGAACAAATATATTTTATTCCAAAAGAACAAGGGAGGGATGGTCAAAAGCAATGGAGTTAGAAAGTGTAAACTCTAATTCTGATGATATGAGCCCATTTAT
The DNA here is from genome assembly GCA_040264895.1 of Bacteroidota bacterium. Classification (GTDB taxonomy): domain Bacteria; phylum Bacteroidota; class Ignavibacteria; order Kapaibacteriales; family UBA2268; genus PGYR01. Next base: position 2,511 of record JBDQHL010000006.1, on the reverse strand, counting down.
AGCACCGGACAACAAGACTTTTACAATGTCAAGTAATAGAAGTGGTGGAGAAGGTGGATTTGATATTTATGTTGCTAAAGTCAATAGCAAAATGAATACTTATGACTTTAAAAATGCAGGTTCATCTATAAATACTGAATATGATGAGCATTTTTACACGATTGCTGTAAATACAGATATGGCATTTTTTAGTTCAAATAAACCATCTAACAAAATGAACTATAATATTTATTCAACTATTCCTAATCCTCATGTTGCTGAAGATGTAGTTTTTGTACATGGTAAAGAAACAGATGCTATGACAAATATACCTTTGGGAAGTAATATTTCAATATATGATTTGACAAATGGTGAATTAGTAGCAAGTATGAAAAGTGATGATGTCAGTGGAGAGTACAGTGCAGTACTGACTGCCAATAGAAGCTATTCATTAACTGCTGAAAAAGAGGGGTATTTATTCTATTCTGAAAATTTCAATATTCCTAAGGAAATAGAAACTCAAGACATAGAAAAAGATATTAGTTTAAGCCCAATTAAAGAAGGAAAAACAAGACTTTTAATATTCTTTGATTTTGATAAATCTAGTCTGAAGGATGAATCTAAACCCGAGTTGTCTTGACTGGTTAGATTTTTGAATGATAATCCCAATGTAAAAATTGAATTACATGGGCACACTGACAGTAGTGGTGATGAAGATTATAATAAAAAACTATCACTAAACAGATCAAATAATGTCAGAGATTATTTGTACGATAACGGAATACAAACTGGTAGAATTGGAACAAAGGGCTTTGGAGAATCGATGCCTCTTATGAAGCAAGAATCAGATAAAGTTAATGCCATGAATAGAAGAGTAGAGTTAGTAATAGTAAGTATTTAATAGGACCATAAGGGGTTTTGATAATAAAAAGGACTATTTCATCTGATGAGATAGTCCTTAATATTTTAATTGAATTTAGTTCTTACTTTTTAAATTCCTTTAATTCTTCTCTCCATTTCTCCCACACGGTTAAGGATTTTTCATACTCTTTGTTGAAGTCAAATAATGGCTCTTTAAAGTCAATCCTTATTCGAGAAATATCTTGGTTATCATCAGATAAGAAATCAATAAATAATTCTTTCATCTTATCACTTTCAGTAGGGTCCTCATTAACATTGAATTGAGTACCGCCTCTTATCTGTTTTTCATAAAACTCTTCACTATTCATAGAGTTCATCATGAAGTTCTGAAACTTTAAGCCATCAAGAGTAAACTCGAATTCACTACCTGTTCCTATTTTTTTATCGGTGTTAGCCGAGTAAATTTCACCAGCAAACTCATAAGATGTTGTAAACTCTATATTCGAGAATACCATAGAAATCATTCCCATAGCCTTTCTAGCTGACCTTTTTAAAGTTCTTACAGAATCATCAATTTGTTCTTGAGTCATTCCTAATTCTTTATTAGTTAACAGATTTATATTCATATTGTTGTATTCTATTGAGTCAGCTACTTCCTTGAATGAAAAATAGTCATTACCATCTTCTTCGTACAAGTTATAAGGTAGTAAACCTTTTTTTTCTAAGTCATTGAAGTTTTTAAAATAACCAGTAGCACTCATAACTAAATCAGTCGAATCATTTATAAAATCATATTTTATATTTGTCCAGGATGCAACACCGGGGAAATCTTCAATCATTTTATTTAACTCTTTTTTTACTTTTCCTTCAGGGTCTTTTAAAGCATTGCCAAAACCCATTGGGTCAACAGGTGTTAAATATTTGCTTTCTATCTTACCTGAATAATCTGGATTAATAGTGTACTTTACTTCTATCTAAAGACAAGAAGTCAAAAACAATGCTATAAAAATAGCTATCAAAAACTGTTTCATATTATAAATCCTATTTATTAATTTTATAACTTTTATTCCACTTATAAAGACCCACGAAAGATAGGACAAAATAAATTAACATCAAAATACCATATATTTCGAGACCACGAATATTATATAACCAAACGGAGAACCCATTTATAGCTATCCAATAGAACCAAGCAGACCTAAGCTTTACAGCTTCGAAATAAGTTGCTAAGAAGGCAAATACGGTAGAAAATGAATCAAAATATGGGTTGTTTGCATCTGTGTAATTTTCGAAGAAATAACCTAAGCCTAATGCAAGAATACAACAGACAACAATCCAAACTATATGATAACTCAATGTCTTCTCACTTACTAATAACTCAGACGAATTATTATTACCAGCTCTTGACCATTTTTTCCAGCCATATACTCCCATTATTACATAATATGTATAGAGTATTGACTCAGAGTATAGCTTAGTTTTTACGAATAAAATAATACTTATTATAGAACCAACTATACCAAATAGCCAACACCAGATATTTTCCTTAATCACTAGTACAAGAAAAACAAGATTGAGTACTGTTCCTATTATTTCTAAATTTTTTAGCCAGTCCAATTGTATTATATATTAAGTTGGAAATTTGTAATTTGAATGTATGTAATATAAACT
>JBDQHL010000005.1:0-50916 GCA_040264895.1 Bacteroidota bacterium | reverse complement strand
TTTGCCTGATAATATTGGTGAACTTCAAAGTATACAATATCTTTCACTAATGCAAAATCAATTAAAGTCAATTCCTGAAAGCATAAGTAACCTCAAAAATATTATACAATTAGACTTGATGTCGAACGAATTAAGTGAATACCCTAATATTATTAGTGAATTAAAAACACTAAAATATCTTAGTCTTGCCGGTAATCAAATAAATTCTTTACCTGAAAGTATAAATAACCTACAAAATATTGAAGAACTACACCTTTTTAATTGTAACTTAAAAGCATTACCAAAAAGTATTGGTAATATCAAAAATTTAGTATACTTACAACTAACCAATAATCAATTAACCGCTTTACCTGAAAGTATCGGTAATTTACATAATATTAAGAGGTTACACATTGAGAATAATCTTTTAACTACTTTACCTGAGTCACTCAAAGATTTAAAAGACCAATTAGAGTTTTTACTTTTACAGGGGAATAACTTTTCTGAAGAAGAAAAAGCAAAAATTGAGGGTTGGTTACCAGATACTAAAATTCTTTGGTAGATCATTGGGTGGTTATTTGGAGTGAATAATAGAAGATTAGAGCGATTCGCAAAGGCATTGCTTAAATTGAGATAGACTTTTCGGATGCTAAATCATCCTCAGAGGGACAACAATTTAAGGAGATGTAGGCACCTCGACTACGCTCGGTGAACTTTGTCCTTCTCAGTCAGGACAAGTTCTGCCAGCTCCTCCAAAGGAGCATAAATTACTGTAGTGAGTTTATTTCACACCAACCAGCCGCCGCGGTTATCTTCACGTGGTTGCCACTCTGCACCATATAGTCGTCTATTGCCTATGGATGTAGTCATGAAGTGTTTTTCTATTCGGCCGTTTACTTCATAGTACTCATAGCCGACTATTCCTTCTTTCATCAGTGTTGACATTACTTTTAGGAATGATTCCATTTCCTCATCGCTGAAGTGGCTGAAATCTAAATTCTTGGAGCTACCAAAATCAAGAAAATTATCAACTCGGTTGAATACCTTGCTGAATGAGTTCTGTGGTAAGTCTTGTAGTGTTAATTTGGCTAATGATAGCACCTCTGTCTTTTCTTTTCTGACAGGGCTGTCCAAATTAAAACTGCCGATATTTTGCATAGCGTTGACCATACATATAATATCGGCAGTAATTTGTTTTAACTTTAGAAAAAAAGGTTATTTCTTTTTCTTGTGTCTGTTCTTACGTAATCTTTTCTTACGCTTGTGAGTGGACATTTTCTTGCCCTTTCTCTTTTTTCCACTTGGCATATATCACCTTAATAATTATTTAAATTTAAACTTCGCCTTTGTCTTCTTTTATAGCAACGTTAACTTTGTCAAAAAAGTCAGGGGATACTTTGAAAACTGGTACATATCTTTTACCTAATTTTACTTCTTCTCCAGTTTTAGGGTTACGCGCCATTCTTGGCTTTCTTTGTTTGTGTTTAAACACTCCGAACCCTCTTAGTTCTATACGTTTGCCAGCAGCAATTGTTGCAATTATCGTATCGATAAATCCTTCTACAACTGCTTTTGTTTCTACTTTTGTTAACCCAGTGTTATCAGCTATTACTTCTACAATATCAGCTTTTGTTACGTTTTTTTTACTCACTTCTATTTTCCATTTATATGAAACAATAATATTTATTTACTCGTTTAAGGGTAGCAAATATACGAACGCAATATCTAAAAAACAAAGCAACTACCTAAAATTTAATAAATTATATGGTAATTGTTTTTATTTCTCTTATTAAAAACTATTTTTGTAACTCACTAATTTGTGCAGAATGAATATGTCATGGAAAGAAGAACAAAGTAAATCAGATAAAGAAATTCAAGATTCCATATTGGAATTGGGTAATATTCCTAAGCATATTGCTATCATAATGGATGGTAATGGAAGATGGGCGAACCAAAAAGGTAGGCAGCGTTTGTTTGGCCATAGGGAAGGGATAGAAAGCGTTAGGGATGTTGTGAATGCAGCTTCCTTAATTGGTGTCAAACACCTTACTTTGTATGCTTTTAGTATCGAAAACTGGAAGCGTCCTCCTATGGAGGTCAATGGTCTAATGAAGCTATTAGAAGTATTTCTTAAGAAAGAATTTGATGAATTAAACAAAAACCAAGTTGTTATAAATACAATTGGTAAGATTAATTCACTTCCTAAGAATGTTCAAGCTATACTTAGAGATAGCTATGAAAAAACTAAGGACAATACTGGATTACAACTAAATCTTGCAATTAGCTATGGTTCCCGTTGGGACATAATGAGAGCATTGCAAATGATTTCTTTAGACGTAAGGAGCGGTAAGTTGTCACCAGAAGATTTGACCGAGGAACTATTCTCGAGCTATCTACAAACGGCTGATATACCTGATCCGGACTTGCTAATCAGAACAAGTGGAGAGTATAGAATTAGTAACTTCCTGTTGTGGGAGCTTGCTTATTCGGAAATTTACTTCACCGAAAAGCTTTGGCCTGAGTTCAGAAGATCAGAACTTTATGATTCACTCAGAGATTATGCACAAAGAGAACGAAGATTTGGCAAGACTTCTAGCCAGATTAATCAATCAACAGAACAGTCATACATAAAGAAAGTTATAGATGTTATCACACGCAAGTAAATTTTTCCTTTTATTTTTTATCACTATTTTTTCAACTGCTATATCTCAAGAGAGTGTAGTTAAATATAAAATATTGGGTATTGAGGTAGATGGTGCTGTGAGTGCTGACCCTTCTACTATAATTGCCTTAACTGGACTAACTGAGGGAAAAACTATATCTTATCCTTATGATGAAGAGCTTAATGTAGCTATGAAGTCACTATGGGAAAGAAGACAATTCTCCAATATAGAAGTAGTCGTAGATAAGGTAGTAGGTGATGGTATATTTCTTACTATCAGAGTAGAAGAAAATAAAAGAATTGGTGAGATAAAAATTCTTAATAACCAAGAAGTTACCGACCAAGAGATAAAGACAGCTATAGATAAGAATAAAGGCGATGTGATTACTGAATATGACCTTTATATAATGAAGAAAAGTTTAAAAGAACTGTATGATGAGGAAGGGTTAACTTTTGCCAAATTCTTTCCCGAGTTAGTTCAATCTGATGATAATAAAGATTATGTTGACTTAAAGTTGTACATAGAAGAAGGAACAGAGTTCTACGTAGAGTCTATTACTTTTAACGGTAATGAATACTATGATGATGGTGACCTAGCTTCTGAGTTTGATGAAACTCACACTAAATCTTGGTTTGAGTTTTGGTCCTCATCTAAGTTTGATAAAAAAGAATATGAAAAAGACAAAGACCTCTTAGCTAGATTCTATGCCAATGAAGGGTTCATGGACTATGAGTTTTTGTCTGATACTGTTATATATGACGAAGAAAACCAAGCTGTTCATATAGAGGTGGATCTGATTGAAGGTAATAGATATTATATTAGAAATATAACTTTCGAAGGTAATACTGTATTTCCTGACCGTCCACTTGTTGAAAGACTGGATTTTTCTGTAGGCGATGTTTATAATAAAGAGAAATTCATGATGAACCTGAATGGGAATCAAGAATTTTCTGATGCACTTTCTCTTTATAATAATACTGGTTACTTGCAAACTAGGTTTGTTCCTCAGGAAGTAAAAATAGCAGAAGACACTATAGACATTAACATAAAGGTATTGGAAGGCGATCGCTACAAAATACGTGAAGTTATTATAGCTGGAAACACTAAGACTAAAGACAAAGTAATAAGAAGGACGCTTTATACAAGACCAGGAGATTACTTCAACAGAGCTGCTATAGTAAGGTCTGTTAAAGAGTTAGGAGTTATGGGTTATTTCAACCCTGAGAATCTGAGACCTGATGTTAGGCCAGTAGAAAATGATGCCACTCAGGTTGATTTAGTTTACAATGTGGAAGAACGTTCAACCGATACTTTCAACGCATCTATCGGATTTGCCGGTAGCTTTGGTTTGACTGGTTCAGTTGGATTGACATTCAACAACTTCTCAATATTGGAGCCACTTAATGGTGGTGCTGGACAGGTATTCAACTTTAACTGGGAATTTGGTCAAGGTAATAGGTACCGTAATTTCTCACTTGGATTTACTGAACCTTGGTTGTTAGACGAGCCTACTACTGTGGGTTTCAATGTGTTCGATATATTCTACAATTTCTCTACTTTGCGTTTACAAAGAAGGGGTTTCAGAGTTAACATTGGTAGAAGGGTAAAATGGCCTGATGATTACTTCCGTATAGATGGTAGCTTTCAGTTCCAATTGAATGATATCGATGAGCAGACAGGTGTAAATAGTCAGTTCTACAGACCAGGTAAATATAATGAGATTACTGTAGGTGGTAGTATCTCGCGTAATAATACTAACGAACTATTCTTCCCATCTCAAGGTTCAAAATTCAGATTTACGAACAATTGGGCTATGGGAGCCGTAGGTATAGGAGAAACTGATTTCTTCAAGTCAGAAATGTATTTCGATTTCTACAATTCTTTATTTAGAGTTGACGAGGTTGATAGGGTAGTTCTTTACTTAGGTTCTCAGATTGGATATATTGAGGGTATTGAAAATGACACTACAATAGCACCAATCGAATTGTATAGAATGGGTGGTGCCGGTCTGTCTAACTTTGGTACTATTCCTTTCAGAGGTTATGGTGATGGTGATTTGGAAAACGTAGGTGGTAAACTACACGCTAAATTTACTGCAGAACTAAGATTTGCTATAGCTGTTAACCCAATGCCAATATACTTCTATTCATTTGCTATGGCAGGTAATGTATGGGATGAATTTGGTGGAGCTGACCCTTTTGATTTGAAACGATCTGCTGGTGTGGGACTAAAGATGTTACTTAATCCGATTGGTATTATTGGGTTTAGTTATGGGTACGGATTTGACCCAATTACCAGAAATGGTAATGTACCTGGATGGAAATTCCTATTCGAGATAGGTCAATAATTTTTGAATTAGTTTTGTATAATTTATAACTTTGAAACTATTGTTTAACAAATAATTAGATATAATTAGAGGAAAAATGAAAAACTTTAAATTACTCTTAATCGCTTTAATTTTCACAACTTTCGGTTTTGCAAATGCTCAATCATTAAAAGTTGGTGTTGCTAACTTGCAAATGGTAGTAGAACAATTACCTGACGCTAAAAAAATAGATACTGAGATAAAATCTTTAGCAACAACATACCAAGATTCATTGCTAAAAATGCAGGGTGACTTGGAAGCGAAGTTCAAGAATTACCAAAAGCAAAAAAGCATGATGACTCAAGACCAACAATTGGCTACTGAACAAGAATTGCAAGCACTTAACCAACAGGTTATGCAATTCCAACAAACCAAATTTGGTCAGCAAGGTGAGTTAGCAATGAAAAGATTGGAATTGCTACAACCACTTAGAAACAAGATAAAGGAAGCTATTGACAAAGTAGCTGCTGCTGAGAAGCTAACTATAGTTTTAGATAGCAGTACTGAATCCGTTCTCTTCGCAGATGATAAACTTGATATTACATTCAAAGTTTTGGATATGCTGAAAAGGGGTTCTAACTAATCAGTTTACATTTTATGTTTATCATACGGTTCTATATATTATCATTTGTTTTGGTATTAGCATTTGCTAGTCCATTACTGCACTCTCAGTCTTCAGAACCGATGGACTCTGTTGAAATATGTGAAATGTTGAAGTTGGCTAAGCATAAGATTCATACAGCTGTTGATGAAGCTAAATTTAAGTTAGATTCTTTGAGCGAAAGAATAAATGAATTAAAAATAGCTTTAAAGGATAAAGAACTTGAATTGTCAGAAAATGACAAGAACAAGATTAAATTGAATCTAGAGAAGTTCAAAGAAAGGAAAGACAAATTTGCTAGTGAATGGTTTGAACCTAATGGTAAGTTTGAACTAGCTAGCAGATAGAGTACAAGAAGGAGTAAAGGCTAAAATAAATGAAGCCTTAAAGAAGCTAGATAAACTAGAGGAGTTAAAGCTAATTAATTTATTGAATAATTGCGACTAAATTTATGACTCATAGACTATATAAAATATTACTAATTGTTGGTTTGTTAGCTGTTGCTACACCCTCTCTTTATTCACAAAGAGTAGGATTTTTCAACTCGGAGACAATCCGTGAAAAATTCCAAGAAGCAAAGCAAGCAGAGCAAAGGATTCAAACTATAGTTGATGAGTGGAAGCGTGAAATAAAGGCAATGCAAGAGCAAATAAGTAAGTTAGAATACGACCTAAAAAAGAACCGTCTCATCTGGTCTGATGATGAAAGAAGAAAAAATGAGATGGACTTAGAAAAGCTGAAGAAGAAAAAAGACGAATACGCCACTGAAAGGTTTAAACCCGGTGGCGAATTCGATAAAACGGTTAAGATGATACAACAGCCAGTAGAGGCAAAAATATATGCAGCTGTACAGAAGGTATCTGCGGAAGAGGGGTTTGATATTATTTTAGATCAAAGTGTTCAGCCGTTAGCCTATGCCAATTTCAAATATGATTTGACCGTCAAAATATTGAAAGAGCTTGGTGTCGACGTCAAGCAAATGGAAGACGAGCTAAAAGAAAAGATAGATAAAGACCCTCGTAACCAAAGAGATACCGAGAAAAACCCGCGTAGGGTAAGACGTGGTACTCGTAGATAAATACAACTGAGAGAAAAGTAATGAAATCGATAAAGTGTAAGGAAATTGCTGAAACTATAGAAGGCGAAATAATTGGCAATGGTTCAGTTTCAATTTTTAATTTGAACAGAATTGAGTTTGCTACTAATGGCGAGCTAACTTTTTTTTCAGACCAAAAGTTTAAAGATTTCTTAAATGAGTCTGAGGCTACTTGTATTATTGTGCCTCGTGATATTGATGTGCAACCCCAGTCAGGTCAAACCTTTATAAAGGTTGATGATCCTTACTCTGCTTTTATTAAAATTATTAAGTTAGTTGACTTTATCTCTCAAGAGAATAATTCTGGTATTCACAAATCGGCAGTAGTTGGTGAGAATACTTTCATCGATGAGTCAGTTTACATTGGCCCAAATTGTGTTATCGGAAATAACTGCAGAATAGATGAAGGCACAATATTAGAAGCAAACGTTACAATTCAGGACAATGTTCAGATTGGTAAGAATAACCGACTATTCCCTAATGTAGTCTGCTACAAGGATATACTTATCGGTTCCAACTGTATAATTCATGCTGGTGCTATAATTGGTGGTGATGGCTTTGGTTTCACTGAAAATAAAGAAGATGGCTCATACACCAAGATACCTCAAATAGGAAATGTAATAGTAGGTGACGATGTAGAAATCGGTTGTAACACAACTATAGACCGTGCTGTAGTTGGTAGCACTATAATTGGCGACGGTGTAAAAATTGACAATCTTTGTCAAATAGGTCACAACTGTGTGATAGAGGAAAACACAGGGATAGCCGCACAAACTGGCTTAGCTGGCTCAACCAAATTGGGCAAGCGTGTTCGCCTTGGTGGACAAGTAGGAATTGCAGGCCACTTAAGAATTGGCAATGACGTAACCCTAATTGCTCAATCGGGCACAAATAAAAACATATCAGAAAAAGGCGTTTACTTTGGTTCTCCTGCTCGCCCACAAATGCAGGCTTTCAAAATAGAGGCTGTCATAAATAACCTACCAGACTTAGCTCGCAAAGTGAGTAAGCTAGAGAAAGGTAAGTAGCTTACCCCTCCATTTTGTTAACTCTTAATTTTTATTATATTAGTAAAAAATAGAGAGATAAATTATGGCTTACATTGAAAGGAAGAAAAAGAATGTGATACAAGGAATGTTTTTTTCAATGCCTGTTATTGTATTCTATTTTAATAGCTTACCTGATTTCATTTCTAATATAAATCATAAAGAAGTTGTACCCCTTAACTTGGTTTCATTACTATTTGTTTTGATTGAATCTGTATTAATCAAAAATGGTTTCTTTAAAGATCATTCTAATCATTATATCAAAAAATATAAGCACAAGTCAAGCATTTATATATTTTTAGTTTCACTAGTTGGTCAAGTAGGAATGATTTCTACAGCTTACTTAATGAGTCCAGTTAATAATTGGTTGTTCTATAGTTTTTACACTTTATTTCTATTATCATTTACTACTATTTGGCACTTAGAAGAGAAGATAGAAGAACGAGAAAACCCACCTAAATATGACTTACCCTCGCTTCAGTCAGAGTGATTAATATAATAAATATCTTAAGAAATATCTTTCGTTCTAACTAATTAATCCCCATATTACTCCATTTCAGTAATTTTACTTATTTTTGAGGATTGAATAATATTCAATCCTTTTTTATTATTATAGCGTCCGTAATAAATGGAAAAACAAACAAGTATTAGTGGCAAAGTTTCCTTTGAAGGAATAGGGCTACACACTGGTAACAAAAGCACTATCACTTTTTGCCCTGCGCCTGCCGACTATGGTTATAAGTTCATCCGAATGGATGCAAATCCAGATTTAGAAATTGAAGCAGTAGTTGAAAACGTTGTCGATTTATCAAGAGGTACAACTCTCGGAATCGATGATGTAAAAGTTCACACAGTAGAGCATGTACTTGCTGCATTGGTTGGCCTAAGAATAGACAACTGCCGAATAGAGTTGACTAACAACGAGCCACCTGTGGGTGATGGCAGTTCAAAACCTTATGTCAATGTTTTAGATCAGACGGAAATAGTTGAATTAGATACTGAAAGAGAGTACTTTGAAGTAGAGGAAAACATTCGCTATACTGAAGACGCTAGGGGTGTTGATTTAGTTGCTTTGCCCAATCATGATTACAGGTTGACTGTACTTGTTGACTATGCTAATCCGGCTTTGGGTAGCCAGCATACTGGAATTTTTGACTTTGAAAAAGAATTCAGAGATGAGTTTGCTCCTGCAAGAACTTTTTGTTTTTCACATGAATTATTTGATTTGCATAAGCTTAACCTAATCAAGGGTGGTAGCCTAGAAAGTGCGATAGTAATTGTAGATGAAGATTTACAAGACGAAAATTTAGACAAGATTAAGGAAATATTCGATTTAGATGAGAAGCCGAAACGTGGTGAAAGCGGTATATTAGACGACCGTGAGCTCAGATATAAAAATGAGCCAGCACGACACAAATTACTTGATATGATTGGGGATCTTACATTAGTTGGTGCTCCTATGAAAGCTCAGATTTTAGGAGCTCGTCCTGGTCATGCAGCAAATATCGAGTTAGCAAAGAAATTGAGAGCATTATACTTAAAACAAAAGGAAGCTAATAAGTATAATATGAAAAAACGTAAGGGCTATAATCTGGATGTAAATCAGATTATGGAGTTTCTGCCACATCGCTACCCGTTCTTACTGATAGACAGAGTGGTAGAATTTGACCCTAACGAAAGAAGAATAATGGGTTACAAGAATGTAACTATCAACGAACCGTTTTTCAATGGTCACTTTCCAGGTAAACCAATTATGCCGGGTGTGCTAATATGCGAGGCGATGGCTCAGATAGGCGGACTTTGTATGATGTTAGCAGACAATGTTGACCCTAACGAAAAAATAGGATTGTTCTCTGGTATAAAAAATGCTAAATTCAGAGCACCAGTAGTACCAGGCGACCAGTTAGTTTTTAAAGTGAAGATACTAAACTCACGAATGGGAGTTTACGCATTCGAAGGTAAAGCTTATGTTGACGGAAAGTTAGCAGCAGAATCAGATTTTTCTGCCGCATTAGTAAAAAGATAAAATAAGAATTAAAATATACTCAAATTAAGTATGATACACAGCACAGCAATTATATCAGATAAGGCAAAGATTGGTAAAAATGCAAAAATAGGCCCTTACAGCGTAATAGAAGACGATGTTGTAATAGGCGACAATGTAGATATTCACGCTCACGTAGTTATATACAATGGAGCGAGAATTGGTAATAATTGTAGATTCTTCCCAGGTGCTGTTATTTCAGCTGAACCGCAAGATTTAAAATATGATAACAAGCCTACGCAAACCATAATCGGCAATGACAATGTTATCAGAGAGTGTGCTACTATTCACCGTGGTACCACCGCAACTGGCAAAACGGTACTTGGTGATAATAACCTGATTATGGCTTATTGCCATATCGCTCACGATTGCTATATTGGGAGCAATATTATTATGTCTAACACTACACAACTTGCTGGCCACGTTAGTATTGATGATTGGGTAGTGATTGGTGGTGTAGTAAAAATAACTCAATTCTGTACTGTTGGAAAGCATACAATGTTGGGTGCAGACTCGAAGATAACTAAAGATGTTGCTCCATATTGTTTGTTAGGTAGAATACCTGCACAAGTAGAAGGGATTAATAAAGTAGGCCTAAGTAGAAGAGGATTCACATTAGAAAAGATAAAAGAAATACAAAATTTCTACAATGTTGTACTTTTCTCAGGTAAAAATAACAGAGATGGCATAGCTTACTATAAGAAAAATTTTGAATTATCAGATGAAATTGATGAATGTATCGGTTTTATTGAAAACTCCAAACGTGGCATTCTTAGGTAGTTACAGCTCAGAATAAAAATAAATTTAGTACCCAAAGCGAACCTTTCCCTATCAGACTCCGTACTATTACTATGAAAAAAATATTGTCATCTCGAAGACGTTTTTCGTCTTCATGTGTCTATATTAATAGACCGATTACAATAACTCGAATTAAAAATACAAATCCACCGGAGTATCTATATTTCTCATTTTTATTGAATTTATGATTAAAATGTATTATTTTGTAGGCTTTTAAAATTGTGAAAGCTTTATTAATATATTTTAGGCATGGATATTGTCTAATTAATATATGTGGATATATGCTAATACTTATACCTTTTACAGGTAAGTTTAATAAAAGATAGAGATACAATGCAGACTCCAACTCTCAATGAGCTATCAAAGTTATTAAAAACCAGGAATGCAAAGGACTTTCCAGTAAAGCCAATTGCTCCTCGTAAATTAATAGCTTCTTTATTACTGATGACTTCAGACGCACTTTTTATCGTGCTTTCTGTTATAGCTTCAGTATTTATTCGCAATTTGTTCTTTACTCCAGCCGCTACGTACGATATGTACTTTAGTGTGTTGCCAGTAATTGTACCCTTATTCATGATGGCCTTCTATGTCCGTGGTTTATATCCTGGATTTGGAATTGATGTGATAGATGAAATAAGAAACATCTTCTACACTAGTTCCATTATTTATGGATTGATGGCAGGCTTGACCTTCTTCATCAATGATTTTTGGGACTTCTCGAGACTGTCATTTATGATGTCTTGGGCTATTACCTTCTTAACTATACCACTTGGGCGTTCGTTCATCAAAAAGATGTTTTGTGAAAAATCATGGTGGGGAATACCAGTTATAATAATCGGTGCTGGTAATGCTGGTAAGGAAGTAATTAACTCACTGAGAAAGCATAAAAAATTAGGTCTTAGACCTATAGTAGCTGTTGATGATAATGTAGATACCTGGGGTTATATAGACGGTATACCTGTTATCGGTGGACTGGATGTAATACCAGAACTACAGAAGAAGCTTAAAGTAGAGCAATCCATAATTGCAATGCCTAAAGTACAATCAGAAGTGCAACGCAAGATTATTATGAAATACTCAAAGCACTTTGAGAATACAATTGTTATTCCAAATCTATTTGGTATTTCTACACTATGGGTTTCTACAAAAGAGTTCGGTGGGTTGCTTGGTTTAGAAGTTAAGCGAACTCTTATGAAACGAAGTGCTAGATTCCAAAAACGACTATTTGATATTATATTATCTTCATTGTTAACCTTATTAGCCCTACCAGTAATAGGCGTTGTTGCCTCACTTATCTGGTTAGATTCAAAAGGTAAAATTCTATTCAAGCAAACTAGAATGGGATTACATGATGGTAGATTCAAGATTGTCAAATTCCGTACTATGCACACAGATGCTGAAGACAGATTAGATGATTTACTAGAGAAAAATCCTGAACTAAAAGCCGAATACGAAATATACCATAAGCTAAACAATGACCCTCGTTTGACTAGAATTGGTAAATTCCTACGTAAGTTTAGTTTAGATGAGCTTCCACAATTCTGGAATGTCGTAAAAGGTGAAATGTCACTTATTGGCCCAAGAGCTTATATCCCATGGGAAAAAATCAAGATGGGTGGCAACGACGAGATGATACTCCAAGTAAAGCCAGGTATCAGTGGTCTATGGCAAGTTACTGACAGGAATGAGAGTAGCTTTGAAGAAAGAATAATGATTGATATTTATTACATCCGTAACTGGTCTATGTTCTTAGACCTCTATATACTAGCCAGAACTATCAGCGTTGTCTTCAGTGGCAAAGGTGGTTAGTTTGTGCGAGTAATCATCGCATTAATATTATTTTCGGTAACTTTTGCAAAAGCAGAAGATTCAACGCAAGTTAGTGTTGATTTCGTCAAACGTGATTCAACAGCAAATAATGAAAATGTTTTTTTTGACTGTGGTCTATCACATAGATATAAGAACACTTTAGGAACCAGTGGTGTGCCTATTATGAACTTCGAACCACTTATTGCAAACCCTTACGAAGCAAGAATCGGCTTTATAGGTCAACCAAGCGAAGAAAGATTGAGGATGGATATAGGAGCCTCATTTGACCTATTTGATTTAGGTGGAAATTCTACCTTTGGAGCAGACCTAATGACCTACACACGACTCAGAAGTGTAGGGCGTTTCAAATTCCCAGTCGAGACCACTGACTATTATTTCGGTGTGAACTCTGCCTTTACATTTCATGACAGTCCAATATTTGGCAATTTATTCTATGGTACAGAGCAACTAAGATTACGGTTAGCACATATATCGTCTCACTTGATAGATGGCTACACTATTGATAATGAATTTATTTCAGACCCTTTTATATATAGTAGAGAATTTCTTGAAGTCATTTACAGAGTAAATATTTATTCAAGAGATGCTAACAGAGAAGTATATCCCTACTTAGGTATCAACTATGTTTTTTCAAAAATTCCCAATGACATACAAACAATTGAATTAATATCAGGTATAGAATTTACTGAAAAATTATCGGAAAGTACGGACTTTGAAATGGGTTATAACTTCTCGCTACGTGGGTTCAACGATAATTATTACGGTGTCTCGAATGCACAAGCAGGACTAAGATATAACTTTAGTAAGAACAGAGCAATATTCATTGGAATTTATGCTTATGATGGATTAAGTATGCACGGAATGTTTTTTAATCAAAAAGATTCTTATATTGGTATCGGAACACAAGTGTATTATTTCTAAAAAAGAAAGGTAAAAAAAATGGCAAAAGGATTAAATAGAGTTTCATTATTAGGTAATTTGGGTAAAGACCCAGAATTAAGAACTACACCGCAAGGTAGTCAAGTCTGTTCACTTACAATTGCCACACCCGAAAGATATAAGGATAAGTCTGGCAACTGGCAAGATACAGTGGATTGGCATAGAGTTGTGCTTTGGGAAAAATTGGCAGAGGTTGCTGGTAAATATCTTAGTAAGGGAAGTAAAGTTCTAATTGAAGGGAAACTGAAAACTCGTTCTTATGAAGATCAGTCTGGTACAACAAAATATATTACAGAAGTTGTAGCCAAAGACATGATACTATTGGATTCAAGAAATAGTAGTGGCGGAGGCGGCGGCTCACAAGGTGGCCCATCTCACGCAGGTGACCAACAGCCAAATTATGACAAGTTCGAAGACAAAGACACTAGTGATGAATTTGACGACGATGTACCGTTCTAAATAGCATGAAAAAACTACTTCTATTTGACATAGATGGTACAATATTGAACATGAAGAAGGGAGTGTCAAAGAATATATTCATTGACACTTTTTTTGATGTATATAATCAGAAAATTACTCTAGAACAGATGCCAGTGTTTTCTGGTAATACTGATTTGCAAATACTTCAGCAGATGGCTCAGGCGATTGGATTCGATGGTAACATGGTTGCTCCAAAACTGGAACAATTCTGGCAGCTGAAATTAGAAAGGTTCAAGCATTACTGTACTCCTGATTATATACAACTAATTCCAGGTGTTTCAGATTTGATAACAGAGTTGAAGTCTAATAATGATTATGAGATAGCATTGCTAACAGGAAATTCTAAGCTCAATGCTAGACAAAAGCTATCTTCCTATGAATTAGATAGATACTTCGATTGTGGTGCTTTCGGCTGTGATAGTCCTGTTAGAAGCGATTTGCCGCCATTGGCAATAGATAGAGTGAATCATTTTGTGAACCAGAATTTATATAGCTTCAATAATTCGATTATTATTGGTGATACACTTGCAGATATAAAAGCAGCCAAAGACAATAATATGAATGTTATGATTGTATCAGATACTAAAGACTTTGAATTATTTAAATCAAATAATTCTGATTCTTTAGTTAATGATTTCACTGATATCGATTATTTTTACTCAGAAATAGATAGGATAAGTAAATAATGAAAAAGATAATAATTGCCCTGGATGGTCCTGCTGGATCTGGGAAAACTACCACTGCAAGAGAAGTAGCAAAAAAATTAAACTATATTTACATAGACACTGGTGCTATGTACAGGGCTGCTACACTTGCCTTTCTGAGGACGGGTGAGGATATTGAAGGATTTGACTTTGATAAACTAATGAGTGAAATCAAAATTGAATTGCAACCAAGTGATGCTGGGCAGTTAACTCTACTTAATGGTGAAAACGTAAGTAAGGAAATAAGAACGGCTGAAGTTACAAAGACTGCAAGCCCTGTTGCTTCAGTGGGAATAGTAAGAGAAAAATTAGTTGACCAGCAAAGAGAATTAGGCAATGTAGGTGGCGTTGTTATGGATGGCCGCGATATAGGGACGGTTGTTTTCCCCAATGCCGATTTGAAATTGTATATGCATGCTTCTATTGAAGCTAGAGCAGAAAGAAGAACGAAAGAGCTATTGGCAGCTGGTGAGGATGTAAGCAAAGAAGAAGTAGCAAAAAGAATTGCTGACAGAGACGAATATGATAGTAATCGTGAGATAAGCCCACTTCGTAAAGCCGATGATGCCAAGGTGATAGACACTTCGGACATCAGTATTGAGCAACAGACTAATTTGGTTATTTCTTTAGCAAATGATATTATAAACTCATAAATTTGCAATAGTTAAAGGCAACTTTACGTCAAAAAGAAAAAAATAAAGAGTAAAATTATGCAAGTAAAAATAGATAATTCTGCTGGTTTCTGCTGGGGTGTAGTCAGAACTATAAAAATTACAGAAGAAACACTGGCGGCGGCTGATAAAGATGAACAAGTTTATGTACTAGGTCATATTATTCATAATCCTAAAGAAATAGAAAGATTAGAAGAAAAAGGTCTAAAAACTATCGATCACCTTGGGATAGAAGAGTTAGCAAAAACTGACGAAAAAGCTACTGTTCTTATACGTGCTCATGGCGAACCACCAACTACTTTTGAAAGAGCAGAAGAGCTTGGCGTAAAGTTAGTAGATGCAACTTGTCCACTTGTAACCGGTCTTCAGAATAGAGTAAAGCGTTACTATGAGAAAGGATATCAAGTAGTGATATATGGGAAGCCAAATCATGCTGAGGTAATTGGACTAAGAGGTATGGTTAATGATAATTGTCTTATTATAATTAATGCCGATGAAGCAGTAGAAAAAGTTGATTTTACTAAACCAACTGTACTTTTCTCACAAACGACTATGGAAAAATCTACTTATCATGAAATAAGAGAAGTTATAGAAAGTAAAGTTAGAAACTTCGTAGAGGGTGGCGAAACAAAAGATCACTTCCAATTCAAGAACTCACTTTGTAAGGAGGTGTGGGGTAGAGATGAAGAGGTTGTCCAATTCGCAAAAGACAATGATATAATCATATTTGTAGCAGGTAGAAACTCATCAAATGGTAAGAGCTTATTCAAGCACATGAAGCAATTCAATCCTAATATGCACTACATAGAAGATGTGAAAGAGATAGACTGGGATTGGTTTGGAGATAGTGAATTAGTGGGAATAACTGGTGCTACATCGACTCCGCAATGGTATCTGGACAAGGTAAAAGCAGCGATAGAGAAATGGAACAGCAATAAGGAAGCTGTTGGAGTTTAATAGTTGATTTTACTCTCTAACTCACTAGCAATAACTTTTACTCCATTCGAATTCCAATGAGTATCATCTAATTGATAGAGCAATTGCTCAGACTGCTTCCTTTCAAGATTGAAAATTTCTAAGGTGTTGACTACGTTGACACCTTTTTTTATGAGCATTTCAGAAAGTTGGTTTATATAGTTTGGCTGATTTTCAAAAGGTACTCGCTCATAATAAAATGTCTCTTTGTTTGGCATTGGCATATATATAAACTCTACTCCAATTGAATCACAATACCTTTTATAAGTTAATATATTCTCACGAACTTCTACTATTCTATCGTACAAATACTCCTGATTTGCACCATTCAGAAAGAACATCTCGTCATTAATTCCAGCTACTCCAGGCCCATTTTTCCCAGTTATTCGTGCAAAAATATAGTTGAGCGAATACATTCTTGTTGCTCTGTCTTTAACTATACTCAACTCTGAAGAATTATGAACCTGGTCATCGTATTGCGATTTGTCCAATGGCTTAGGAATAGACCGCTCAACATTAGAGTAAATGACTGTTTTTGGCTTTTTTATTTTACCACTATTTATAACTCTTACAAAATCGATAAATGGCGAAGGGGACATAGTATACACTGATTTCTCAGCTCCTAACATTCTATCGAGCACATTTCCCAATGTTGAATCTTGAGTCATACCACTACCAACTATGAATGAATCACCTATAATTAGTATGTCGGGATTGCTAGTAAATTGATTGTTTCTATAACCCATGCTGTCTGTCACCCATCGTTCATTTTTAGTAATTGCATTTTCAGTGTGGTGACACAAATCACCTTCGGACTCCATTGTCAAATCTGCGTTAGGATAGTATGGTACCAAGTAATCGTTGTGACTATACATTAGTGCTTCCCAAGGTCTGTAAGAGAAAAAATCCACGGGTAAAAATGTTTCAGAAAACAGTAGTAGAACTGGAAGAGAGAACAGGGCAATATTTATTAGAAATTTCTTCATCATTTAAAATTGGAAATAAATAAATTGTTGTTGTGAACCACCATACCAGAAAATACTCATAATCACAGCATAGTAGAATAGTATTCTTAAAGGCTTGGGTACTTTTTTAGCTATGTTATCTATTGCAAAATCACCACGCCTACCTACCCATTCCACTAATATAAATATGCATACTAATACGATAGTTGTCACTGCTTCTCTTCGCATTGGGAAATCAGGTACAGATAACAATGAGCTATTGAAAATGCCTGCAATATAATTTACAGCGTGGGTTACACTTTCGGCTCGGAAGAAAATCCAAGCGAAAACAGTCAGCCCAAATGTTATTAGTATAAAGCTAAGTTCTTTAATTGATGGTATAGATTTATTATGTGCTACTATCTCAATGTGATGTCTATTCTTATTAATTAGTAGAAGTGGTAAAAAGTAAATTGCATTCAAAGCTCCCCAAACGATAAAAGTCCAGTTTGCTCCGTGCCAAAAGCCACTGACTATAAATATGATAAATATATTACGGATATTTTTAGCTTTACTTACTCGACTGCCTCCAATAGGGATGTATAAGTAATCTCGAAACCAAGTTGATAGTGATATGTGCCACCTACGCCAAAACTCTGCAATATCGCGTGAGAAATAGGGGAATGCAAAGTTCTTCATTAAATTAAAACCAAACAGCTTAGAGGTTCCAATGGCAATATCGGAGTATCCCGAAAAATCCCCATATATTTGGAATGTAAAAAACAATGCACCAAGTACTAGTGTACTACCTGAATACTCTGCGGAGTTACCGAATATAATATTTGCATACATAGCGCAATTATCAGCTATTACAATCTTTTTAAATAGACCCCAAAGTATTTGTCTAAGTCCATTAACTGCATTGTTGTAGTTAAATTCTCGCTCTTTATAAAATTGAGGTAAGAGCTGAGTAGCTCTTTCAATAGGACCTGCAACCAACTGAGGGAAAAAACTAACGTAAGCTGCAAATGATACTATGTTGTTTGTGGGCTCCATCTTTCTTTTATATACATCTATAGTGTAGCTTAGAGTCTGGAAAGTATAGAAGCTAATACCAACTGGAAGAATGACATTCAAGCTAGTTGCATTGAACTCTGTTCCAAGTAGAGTGAAGGCAGTTATAAAATTGTCTAAGAAGAAATTATAGTATTTGAAAAAACCAAGAAAACCTAAGTTTACCCCTATACTTGTCCAGAGGAGAATTAACCTCTTTTTTTTGTTATCTGTTTTTGAAAGACCTATTCCAACAAGGTAATCGATTAATGTACTAAATAAAATTAGTGAGGTAAACTTCCAATCCCACCAACTATAGAAAATATAGCTGGCTACTACTATTAGTAAATTTTGAAATTTGTAGTTTTTACCAAGAATTAACCAATAGATAATAAAAACTATTGGTAGGAAAATGGCAAAATCTATGGAGTTGAAAAGCATTTTAGAATAAAAGCGACTTCTTTTTTAAAAAACACACTGTAATATAATATTATGTTGTGCAATATACGAAAAGCTATTGCCCTTGCCTTAAGAATTGCATTAAGTTTATAATTTATTTACTATTTTTGTTAAGTGTCATAATAACAATCCCCCAAATATATGAGCGATCCGATAAAACACGAATGTGGTATAGTTTTACTTAGATTATTAAAACCAATGTCATATTATATTGAAAAATATGGCAGCCCTTACTACGGTATAAATAAAATGTATTTGCTTATGCAAAAGCAGCATAACCGCGGACAAGATGGTGCTGGCTTTGTCAGTGTGAAATTTGACCCCGAACCAGGTGAGAACTATATTTTCAGAAGGAGGTCAGTAGAAAACCAACCACTTCAAGACATATTTGGGAAAATATCTAGAAAAATAAACAAGAAAATAAAAGAAAATCCAAAGTATGAAGCAGATATGAATTTAGCTGCTGAAGAGTTACCTTATGTTGGAAATGTCTATATGGGGCATCTTCGCTATGGTACTTATGGCAAAAATAAAATAGCTAATTGCCATCCATTCCTAAGAGCTAATAACTGGATGCACAAAAATCTGATGATGGCGGGTAATTTTAATATGACTAATGTCGATGAGCTATTTGAAACGCTTATCAACTTGGGCCAACATCCGAAAGAAAAAGCAGACACTGTAACGGTCTTAGAAAGAACTGGACATTTTTTAGATGAAGAAGTAAATAAGCTTTGGTCTAAATTTAAGAAGGAAGGTGTTAGCAAAAAAGATGCTTCTCCATTGATTGAGAAAGAATTAGATATTGCCAATATGCTCAGTCGTTCGGCAAAGAAGTGGGATGGAGGATACACTATTGGTGGAGTTTTGGGCCATGGCGATGCATTTGTTGTACGTGATCCAAATGGAATTAGACCATGCTATTATTATATTAATGACGAAATGGCTGTTATTACATCCGAAAGACCTGTTATTCAAACTGCTTTCAAACTAGGGTATGATTATATAAAAGAGTTAGACCCTGGTATGGCAATAATAATCAAAAAAGACGGCGATATTAGCTTTGAGCAAATACGTGAGCCAAAGGAAAAGCTATCTTGCTCATTTGAGAGGATTTATTTCTCTCGTGGCAATGATAAAGATATTTATAATGAGCGATTAAAATTAGGTAAATTAATTAGTCGTCAAGTATTGAACTCAATAGCTGGTGATTTAGATAACACTGTATTTTCATTCATCCCCAATACAGCAGAAGTTGCATTCTATGGATTGCTAAAAGGTGTAGAAAATTATCAAAAACGAATTCAGATAGATCAAATAAAAGAAAGCAATGGACAACTATCAGATGAAAAGTTAGAAGAAATATTAGAGAAAAGAGTAAGATTAGAAAAAATTGCTATAAAAGATGCAAAGCTAAGAACGTTTATTACTTCTGATAATTCGCGAGATGATTTGGTCTCGCATGTTTACGATGTAACATATGGTACTGTAAAATCTACTGACACATTGGTAGTTCTAGACGACAGTATAGTAAGAGGGACCACTCTCCAGAAAAGTATTATAAGGATTCTTGACACATTGAATCCTAAGAAAATTGTGGTAGTCTCTTCTGCTCCTCAAATCAGATACCCAGATTGCTATGGTATAGATATGGCTAAGTTGGGCGACTTTATCGCATTCAGAGCAGCAATAGAATTGCTCAAAGAATCTGGTAATGAGAAAGTGATTGACGATGTTTATTCTAAATGTAAGGCATCACTTGAACTAGATGACTATGACAATGTAAATTATGTAAAAGGAATTTACGACTTGTTTACAGTAGAAGAAATCTCGGATAAGGTTGCACAGATGATAAGAGAGGAAAACATTAAAGCTGAAGTAGAAGTTATCTTCCAAACAATAGATAATCTGCATAAAGCTTGCCCTGATAATTTGGGTGATTGGTATTTCAGCGGTGATTACCCAACTGAAAGTGGAATGAGGGTTGTTAATAGAGCTTTCGTTAATTACTATGAAGGAAAGAACGTAAGGGCATACTAATGGACAACACAAAAGTTGGACATAGTTTCGAATCACTCGCAGAAAAATACCTTTTAAAAGAGGGTTATAGTATAATTAAAAAGAATTTCCACTATGGAAAACTTGGCGAGATAGATATAATAGCAGAGAAAAATGGTATTCTCATCTTTTGTGAAGTGAAAGGAAGAAATAGCAACAAATATGGTTCAGCTATAGAAGCAGTTAGCTATAGCAAACAAATAAAGCTTAGAAAAACTGCTGAAGGATATTTGATGATAAATAAGATTACTGACCGCGATTGCCGAATGGATTTGATCGCTATTGATATTGTAAACAACGAACCTCAAATTACACACTTAGAAAATGCATTTTAAGAAGTTAATTATATTACTGACATTTCTGTTTTTACCTCTTTCATCTATGTATGCTAGAAAGTTTCCTAAACATGAACTTGGAATTAGCTTCTCTAATATCTCGGGAACTGGTCTGGGTTACTTGCTAGAACTTGACAGGTGGAATGGGTTGAGATTTACATTTATGCCATTTTATTCTGGTGATGACCCACAAAAGAATGATAACCTATCATTAATAGGTGGAATTGAATACCACAGAAATATATACCGTGATTTTGAGCATAGAGTTTATATATTTGGAGCTGCAAGTATATGGTATTTTGAGCAACATGAGTCAAAGATAATTAATCCAAATACAGATTTTGAACAAGAAATAATACTTTTTGATAAGGATGTATATCACAATTTTGGTGTAGGGTTCGGTTATATGTACAACTTAAACAATGTAGTTAGTTTTGATCTTAATTTAGGCATACAATATCAATCAAGCTCAAATAATTCCTATCAAAATTATTTAGAAAGATTAGAAAGTGGAGAAAGCTCATTTCTCGGTTTGGGTGGTGGAGTTGGTATCCTGTTCCATCTCTAGTTTTGCATTTTCAACAGAGTCAATTTCTCTAATTACTTCTGACGTGTGATTTTTAACAGAGTCAATTAATCTACCTAATCGTTTTGGGTCATCTTTTGAAAGTTCAAGGTATGTTTTTCTAAAGTCTGGCTCTGTCATACTATGTTTTTCTAAGACTTTATTCACTTTTCGAGTCCCCTCTTCTCTATCAGTCGTGCTTTCCCTAGCTATCAATACTTCAGTGTAGATATCTAAGAATTTTTCATCACTCATTTTCTTTTCTTGCTCACACGAAGAAAAAAGTATAATTGATATTAATATAAGTACGTATTTCATGCTACAAATATAGTAAATAATCTGATTGCAAATAAAAAAAGCCGAGAAGTCAAATTTGACATTCTCGGCTTTAAAATCTAAATCAATTTAGGTGTTATTTGATAACGCTAATTTGAATAGTTTCTAGTTTGTTACCCATTCTTAAAGTAACGAAATAAGTACCAGAATTAAGACCAAATTGGTTAGTGTTAATTGTAACAACTTCTGGGCTGTTAGCATTTACAAAACCATTGAATAAGTTAGCAACTTTGTTACCAAGCATATCACTGATAGTCAAAGTAGCTTCACCACTAATTTCAGTGTTGAATTTGATCGTAGTGTTATCAATTACCGGGTTAGGATAGTTTTGTACTAAACCTAAGCCATGGTCAGCTGTTACTGAAGTTGCAATAGCTTTAGCTGTTACTTCTAGAGTAGCAGTCATAGACATTACTTCACCACAATCGTTAGATACAGTTACCATGTATTCACCAGCGTCATCCATAGAAGCACTAGTAATTTCATAAGTGTCCATAGTGTTGCTTAAGGCAACACCATCTTTCATCCAAGTGTAAGTTAAGTTTTCACCATCAGCAACTATTGACATAGTAATAGCTTGTTCTTCTTCAACAGAATAGTTAGCATCTAAGTCAGTAGTGATAACTGGAGCAGTTTTCCAAGTAATCAATTGTGGATCAGTTGTAACACTATTGTTCATGAAACCTTCAGGGTAAATCATACAAGTGTACTCTTCATTACCATCGTAGCCATGATCAGTAGTTAAAGTTACGTTTAAGTTAGGAGTGTTAACGCCAGAGAATTTACCTGCGTCATCCATAATTGGAGTACCGTTAACCATCCATTGATAGTTAAGTGCTATACTTTGTACAGATGAAGTTGCTTCAACTGTAAACTGAACAACATCATCAATACAACCTTCAACTGCAATTGGTTGAACTGTTATAGTTGGTTGTGGCTCAGCGTTAATAGCAAAGTTATTCGACCATACTGTATCACACTCTCCAATTAATCTAGCTCTGTAGTCAGCAGCATAATCATCAGCTTGAACATTCTCAATAGTCATAGTTGAAGCATCTGTTCCTGCATATCTTTCATTGTCTTCTAACTCAACATCACCTCTGTACCAATCTATTTGTGTATAGTAAGATGGGTCTTCCATATTGTGCTCACCGTAAAAGTGTGCATCAAATGTGAATGATAAATTTGAACCTTCAGCAGCAGTAACGCTTGGAATATCTCTTAAGAATTCAGGTCTTTGCAATACATATAAATTTGCATGATTTGACCAAACAGTAGGTGACTTTCTTGCTGAATCATAGTTGAATGAATTGCCATACATGCTTTCCCACTCTGGATCGAATGCAAACATTTCTGCTTGATAAAGACCACTCATGTTATAGTCTAATGTATCAAAATTAATTTGACCAAAATCTTCTTCCCAGCTTGAATATGGTCTTCCATCTTTCCACCATCTGTAAACTATTTTATAGTCTCTGTTAAGTGGTGCTGCAACTACAAATAGAAACTGATCTATTGAACCAGCACATTCTACTACGTCTTGCGGTTGAGCAATAATTACTGTAGTAGTTGGTGGTCTCATATCAACGTCATAATCGTTATCATCGTCTGTATCTCCAGCCAATGCTACATTTGGTAGTGCAATAGCTAAGAATAATATAAATATACTTAACTTACTTAAGATTTGTAAAAATTTAGTTTTCATCAGAAAAACTCCATTAAATAATTATAAAAATATGTTTTTTTGTATTATCAAATTCAAAATACAACAATTAATGCTACTAAAATAACAAAAAAATACCTAAAACATAATATTTGTACTACTTTTCTTATATTTTCGTGCACTAAATATAAGTATTTATATTTTATCTAATTTCTATAAATTTCAATGTCTTACTGCCTTTATTGCTATCTATTTTTATATAATAAACACCATTATATAAATTAGTTAAATTTAGTGGTATTCTAAGTGTGTTATTACCAATTACTCCATTATATAGATTTGACAATAATTGACCAGTTGAATTAAACATCTTTATGTTCAAATTTTGTAATGATTCATTACTATTATCTAACACTAACTCTTTACTTGCACCATTGTCTAGTAATTCAGTGCTAAGTCCAGATATTTCGTTTTCTTCAACGGAAGTTATTTCTTGATTACCTGATAATGTTATTTGGTAACTAGGCTTTTTATCTGAATTGGTTCTGATTGAAACTTGATGTTCTCTCGGATCATCATTTTTTGGTTCAAAAGCGAACACTATTTCTTGTTTTTCACCTGGATTTATTACTATTCCATCACCGAATTCAGTCGGGCTAACCAATGACATACCTTTGATTGCTCCAATACCCATTTCTACACTATATAAAATCAAGCTTTTTTCATTTGATGGTTCAACAAACATAGATTTTTCAACTCTTTCACCAGAAGAAGCAAATCCAAAATCTACCAAGTCAGATGATACAGCAATTTCTGGTTTTGTGCCAACAGAGAATTGGTATTTTATAAAATTACCAAAGTCTGGGTTGAATGTTTTGCTACCATTACCTGAAGAGTAATTTATGTACCCTGTTCCTAGTTGGTCTCTCATCCACCAAAGGTCTAAACCAAAGCCTTCTACATTTTCAAATAGTAACTCATAGCAACCTAATTCTAAATCATATTCAAATTCATATAACTTTTCGCTATCAAATTCACCTAAGTCCATTTGATCTATTATTTCACCATCTGCTTTTCTTAATAAGTATTTATATTGAGCTCCTGCTTGTCTGTTAGTTCTAATGTTTAACTCAAAATCTGAAGATAATACATCGACACCTTGCATTTGAGAAACCGCATAATTGTTTCTTTCATATTCATCTGTTTCGCCATTTGGCCCACTTACATTGACCTCAAAGCTGTATGTCTTTCCTTGACTTAGAGAACTAATGTCTATTGGAGGTAATGACACAACTTCTTCTTCTAAAAATCCTAAACTTCCATTCCAAGCGTATTGAGCTTTCTCACTATTTGCTAAACCATACTCTATAGTAGCTGATTCTAAGGTTTCACTTCCGTTGTTTTTAATAATTATACTTGGTTCAGCACAAATAGGATTTATCCTACCAAATTCTCGTTCCATAGATGGTGATATAATTCTTTCAACTGAAATATCATTACCAAAATTAGGGTCGCCATAACCAATCATATAACCAGTAAATTGATAGTTCCCATAAGGAACAAATCCTGAAGGATTTACTATATTATAGTCAACCGGTATCGTTTCGCCAGCTGTAACTAAATCAGTAATTTCGTGTTCGTAAGTGTTTACTGTAGCACCAGGGCACCAATCGGAGCGATCTATCTGCCAAGTACCACCCTGAGGGAATACAGGATTATCGCCACATTCTTTCCAACCTTCCCATTCGAACAAACCAGTTTCTCCAATAAATAGTTGGTGTGTTCTTTTACAAAACTCTGAGCAATTACCTGTGTTTTGTGGCCCATTAAAACCATGTCCACTTGACCTAGTCAATACTCTAAACATCGACGCATCAGGGTTTGGAGCTATCTCTAATGAAGATATACTAACGTCATCAACTACGTTTTGGAAGGTACCACCTTTGCCCCATAGCTGTTGTACACTTTTTACATCTCTTGCTGGTGTGCCTTTAATAAATAGGAATTTAAGATCTATTAATTCTTGTTGATTTCCTGCTCTTAGTTTTACAAAATCTTTTAATATAGGTCCAAAGTCTGTTACATCTTCTACCCAAGTAAATCCATCAGGACCTAAGTCCAACCCAATTCCATAAGGCGTAATAAATCTATGTATCTCGTAGTTTACTACTGGTGAATAATAAAGGATTTCTCTGTTAGTTATTGAATCTGTTAGGCTTGCCATAACAGAATCAACTTTTAAACCAAAGGAATCATAAGTATAGAATTTCTTGTTTGCAGGGTAAACCTTCATAACTGATGTAGGAGTTTTAATCATATTCTCATAATCAGCTATTTCTTCTGGTGCTATTATTCCATTTTTACTTTCATAATCAAAAATTAAAATCTCATCCATTGGTACTGGATATTCTCTATATACTTCAGTCCTTTTTTTATTAAGATTAACCCCATCAGCAAAATTAGCTTTACTAAATATGACATAAGGTCTTGACATAGGAGTTTGATTGTCTCCAACTAACATATCAGAGGGGTCAATTGTTCTAATCTCAGGCATACCGTGTAAAGTAGCATTATTACCATTCCCAGTTGCATCTTGTAATTCTCCATCTACTATATTATTCATATCGTAATAGACTAATGCACCATTAGCAATAGTTGCATTCTGATTTGTTATAAAATCCAAATTCATAGCAGCCTCAATCTCAGTAGGAGTTAGTACCCTGTTCCAAATACCAAAATTATCGATAGATCCATCGTACAATCCATAGCTGTTTATGTTAGAAGCAATTCTGAATTTTTCTATTTGGTCAAACCCTCTACTTTTCTGCGTTCCTTCATGGAATAACTCTCCATTAAGGTACATCTTCATATCACCAGTATTAACATTCTTAGTGAATATCCAATAATTCCATTGCCCTTTAAAATCTGTTGGCGAAGCAGCCTTGTTAATTCTGTCATAGCTACCGCCAGCATTACCAGCATCCCAATAAACTTGACTATTGCTCCAAGGTAAGTGTGAATTTAAAACTCTTTGGTTTTGAGCATTCACACCTTCGAAAGCATAAGAGTTTTGTGGCATTTCTTGCTCATCACCATATTGCCAAAAACCAATTGTTATTTCATTTCCTAAGTCTTCGAATGCTTCTTTAGGTACTTCTACATAACTACCTTTACTAAATTTTAGATAACTCCTAGCACCATAGTCTATACCAGCCATTTTCTGTGTAGATTCATCAACAGCTTTAACTGATAGGTTGCCTTCAGTAATATTACCTTTTAATACAATTTGAAGTCCAGTTGAGTTATTAATATTATGAGGAGAATAAAGTATAAATTCATGCTCTGTATCTTTATCAACTTCTATGTCGTTCAAAAATCTTTCGGTTCCATCTTTGATTTGACTTCCAGTACTACTACTATTTGCATCAACTAGAGTGATACTAAAATTTTCAATTTTAACATCATCTAAAAAGTGAAGCTTTATAGCGTGAATTTGACCTAAATTGCTAGCTATATTATCTAACTCTTCGGGGCTATAAGAAAAATCAATTTGGAATGAAGTAGTTTTATTTGCTAGAGTTAAATCATTATCGCCTTCTGTATCAATGTTTGCATTCATTACATCAACAAAACCGTCTCCATAACCTGATTCATAAACAATATCAATTTCTTTGTAATTATATGGTTCTGTTGTGTATCGATAAACTTGTGGTGAAGCGCCTCTCACTCTGAAGCCAGGTGAACTAAAATTAGTAGAATCAAATGCTCCACTAGAGTCAGTCACTACTGTGTAAGTTAAGTAATCCCATTCACCACATTCAAATCCATCCCTCGTAGTTCTTGGGTCACATTTTAATGAATAGTGCATAAGAATTTTTTCATAACTGTCATCAGGTGGAAACTGCCAGGTTCCTGACCTTGTAGTTATTGAATCATAAGATAAAGTTTGAACAATAATTGTGTCACCTTTTTCTTCCCATTGTGAGAATAAGCTAAGTGAAAAAATAATTGCTAATAGTGGGATGTATTTCAAAATTTTCATATTTAACTCTATTTTTTTAAATTCTACTAAATTCTAATTCATAAATATACAAAAAATGTAGTTTATAGCTCATTTTAATAATGCAATATGACAGACAAAAATACCTCATTGTTCAAATTGTTCCACAAAGCTGGCAGCGACAAGGGTTTAGAAAGTAAGTGCCTAAGCTTTTATAAAGATGGGAATCTAAATACATTTACTTATAATGAGCTATTTAAGAAAGTAGCATTGTTAAATAAGTTTTTGTCAATTCATGGGGTCAAACAAGGCGATAGGGTAGGCATTGTCTCAGAAAATAGATTGGAATGGACAATTAGTGATTTAGCTACTATCTCTACTGGCATTATTAATGTACCAACTTTCCCCAACTTCACCTCTGACCAACAACAATACATATTTAATGATTGCGATGCTAAAGCAGTTATAGTATCCAGTAAGCTACAACTAGATAAAATTCTATCAATTAGGTCTGAACTAGAACATTTGAAGTTTATAATTGTTATTGATGAGGGAATAGAAGACCTAGAAAATAGTATATATTCATTTGAAAAAATACTAAAGCAATACGAAAAGGAATACAATACTGACAATTTGATTGCAGAATTACTTTCAAATGCTGAAAATGTGAATTTAGAATCTACACTAACATTAATTTATACTTCAGGAACAACAGGTAACCCGAAGGGTGTAATTCTAACGAATAGAAATTTAGTTAGTAATGTTAAATCAATTCAAAAAGCTGAAGTAATTGACAATTCGGATTCCTTTCTCTCTTTTTTGCCTATGTGCCACGCCTACGAAAGGTGTGTGACTTATACTTTTTTCTTAACTGGGGCAGTTGTAACAATAGCCCAATCACTCGATACACTTACAAGTAATATCAATGAAGTTAAGCCTACAATAGTAACAGCGGTTCCAAAGCTTTTGGAAACAATAAGTAATAAAGTTAATAATGCATTTAAAAATGAGTGGGACTCTAAAAAGAAAATTATTTACAAAGCTCTCGATTATTCAAAAAGATTACTAGAAAAGGAGAAACCAAGTTTTGCTCAATCATTGAAATTAAGAATTTATGATAGACTAATATATTCGAAGGTGAGATCAAAGCTAGGCGGTAATATTAAATATATAATCTCAGGGGGAGCTGCACTTCATCCAGAAGTACAGAAGTTTTTTCACTCGGTAGGATTAAATATACTGCAAGGGTATGGACTAACTGAGTGCTCACCAGTGGTATCAGTTAATCGGCCTAATAATTTGGAAATTGGTACAGTAGGGCCACCACTAGACGATGTAGAAGTTGAAATTGAAGATAATGGTGAGATATTGGTGCGCGGTGACTTAGTAATGAAAGGGTATTGGCATGATGATTTCGCTACCAAAAGTAGTATAGATGATCATGGTTGGTACTACACTGGTGATATTGGTGAATTTACTAATTCAGGGTCTTTAAAAATAACTGGAAGGATAAAAAGTATTATAGTAACAAGCGGTGGTAAAAATATATCTCCAGCTCCTATAGAAGATTTAATTAGGATGAGTGATTTCGTGGAGTACATTGCTATATTTGGGGAAGGAAAAGATTATCTAATCGGATTGGTTTCTCCAGACGGTGATGCATTGAAAAGCCTTAGTTCTTCCTTAGGGATTGAATATGATAAAATGGAAACAATAATTCAAAATAAAAAAGTCTTATCTGCCATTAAAAAAGATATAGATATACATCAATCATCTTTATCAAAATTTGAGAGAGTTAGAAAAATTAGTTTAGTCTCAACGCCATTTAGTATAGATGGAGGAGAACTGACTCCAAAAATGAGTATGAAGAAAAATATGATTGAAAAGAAATACAAACACTTAATTGATGAGCTATACTAATGATTATTATCACTGAAAAGGATGATAGAATAGAGTATGAAAAAGATGCAGCTAATTATGTTGGCGTTGCAGATTCAATATATCTACCTGAAAGTACTAATGAACTAACTGAAATTGTAAAAAAATTAAGTGCATGTGGTACACCAATTACTATTTCTGCTGCAAGGACTGGCCTTACCGGAGGTGGAGTTTCTCACGAAGGAGCAGTAATTTCTACAGAAAGATTAGACAAAATAATCTCAATAGATAAGGAGAAGATGACCGCACTTTTGGAACCAGGAGTTCGGTTGCAAGACTTTCATAATGAGTTAAAACAATACGATTTGTTCTATCCATCTAACCCGACTGAAGTTTGGAGCTCAATAGGAGGTAATGTAGCTAATAATGCTTCGGGAGCTAAAACTTTCAAATATGGAGCTACCAGAGAGTTTGTAAATTATTTAGAAATTATCTTGCCCGATGGAGACGAATTATATTTACATAGAGGACAGTTAATAGCAGATGGTAACATAGCTGTACTTAAAACAATATCAGGCAAAGAAATAAGTTTTGAAATACCTCTTATCCATCAACCAAATATATCAAAAAATGCAGCTGGTTTGCATTTGATAGCAAATATGGATCTGATAGATTTATTTATTGGTTCAGAAGGTACATTAGGTGTAATTAAGAAAGTTGGGCTTAATCTACTAAAAGCACCAGATGAAGTTGTTTCTGCTATTTTGTTTTTAAAAGACTATGAGTCAACTCTAAAACTAGTTTCATTGCTACGAGAAACAAATGAATTAGAGCCAAGGTTAATAGAGTATTTTGACAATAACTCACTTCAACTTCTTTCTAAACATCAGAATGATATACCTAAAGAGGCAAAAGCAGCTATATGGGTAGAGGTAGAGACAACAAGCGACCAATTAGAATATGTCATGAATAAAATTTATGATTTAAGTCTAGAAAATCAAGCTTTGGAAGATGAAACATGGATTGCTGTTAGTGACAAAGACAGAAAAAGAATAACAGATTTTAGACATAACTTACCTTTGTCAGTCAACGAATTACTCTCAAAATATGGACAAAAAAAAATATATACAGATACCGCTGTTCCAAAAGAGTATTTCAATAATTACTTCAATAAAATGTACGATAAATTAAATGACCTACAATTAGACTATGTGGTGTTTGGTCATATCGGGGATTGTCATTTGCATGCTAACTTGTTTGTTAAAACTGATGATGAGAATGAAAAAGCCGAGCTGTTTTATAATTATATGGTAGACGACGCCATTAATAATGATGGGACATTTTCAGCAGAGCATGGAGTAGGAAAAATTAAAAGACCTTTTATGAACAAAATGTATAGTGAAAAAGAACTAATAGGAATGAGGAATGTTAAAGAAGCAATAGACCCGAATTTTTTATTCGGTAGGGACACCATCTTCCTTTATAGGGAACTTTAGTGTGAATGTTGTACCTTTATCTTCTATAGAATTAATATCTAAATCGCAGTTGAATCTGTCGCAGACTAATTTAATTATTGCTAGTCCAAGTCCCATACCTTGTTGTTCTAGTTCTTTTCTACCAAACTGTTTAAAACCACCTATTTCAGCAGCTTTGGATATGTCAAAACCAATTCCTTTGTCTTCAACAATTACTACATATTTGTTCAACTCTACATAAGCTTTTACGCTGACAGGAGTTGATGACTTTGAGAATTTGAATGCATTGCTTGCAAGTTCATCACATACTTTCAAGAAATACTCGGGAAATATATCTACAACTGCAGGTTTGACATCCATTGACAAATCTTCCACTCTTTCAAATTCAGTAGCCACACGGTGGAATGAATTTTCAATCATTTCCTCTGGGTCTAAAGTGTAATTAGTGAATACCTTATCCTGAAAATCTAATTCATCTTTTTTTAGTAATGGATTAGTATAAACCAGATAGTTAGAAATAAGTTTGCTCAACCTATTACCTGAGGTTACGATATTATAAATCATATCCTTCATCTCATTTCTTTCTATCATATCCATTTTCTTATGAAGAAACTGAGAAGTTGCTAATATAACATTCAGTGGGGTTCGGAATTCATGAGGTAATGAAGAAGCTAATTGTAATCTAAACTCATCTAGTTTTGTTTCCGACATTAATTTACTTTTATCGTAAACTTCTAATCTAGCACTAATAGCATTTAGTATATTATTTGCCTTAAAAAGTTTGAATATATAGTCGTCAGCACCCAACTCCATGCCTTTACGCATTTCGTCATTGGCTGCTTTTGCAGTTAAGTAAATGAATGGGATTTTATTATGGTAATTCATAGATTTTAATTTTTCTAATACCTCGTATCCATCCATTACTGGCATATTTATATTGCAAAGAATCAAGTCTGATTTTATTTGCTTTAGGTATTCTAGCCCTTCTTCACCATTCGATGCGGTAATAGCAACATAACCTTCTATCTCTAGCATGTCGGCTATGGTTTGTCTTACAAATTATTCATCTTCTATGACTAATATTTTTTTCATATTCTATCTAAATATAGGGTTATCTCTTTTCTCTAGTTTTAAGTCACGTAATTGTGATGCTTTAATACCAAATCTTAAATAAAACCCTTGATTAATTCCCGTCGGATACCATCGAACAGATAAATCCCAACAATGCATATCCTTAGTTATGTTCAAACTCGTATTTTCCAAATCTTGGTCTATCAGATCATACAGCCCATTGGCATCAAATCTCCAAGTTTCAGTTAGTTGGAAGCGTAATCCTAAATTTAAGTTTAAGCTTCTGTCAATTCTATTTTCAAATGGTTGTGAATAACGGAAGTTAATTCCAAGATTCACAGACCAAGGTATACTTATTGGTTGATACCCAGGGTTACATTCACCAAATAGATTTCTTTCATCATTATTAAGATTGATTCTTCTCGAAAACCTGTCTCCTAGTGAGCTTTCGTTCTCAGTTGAATCAATTTCTTCTTCATCTTGTCCAAAACTATCGGCAACTTCTATGCCATCTGCATTGAAACTAGTTGTTAGTGACAGATTTAAGTTCGTTAGCCTTGCTATTACTTTATTGTTCTCTAATAAAAATGTATTTATTTTTTCATAACCAACTACTTCATTCTCAGCATTTATGATTTCAGCCTCATCATAAAGTGTGAAGTTTGCGTTCCCAGAAAAGCTGACAAAACTAACAGCCGGTGTACGAAATGAAGTACTAACATCGCTCCAGTTCAAAGAATCCGCAGCTGCGTTGTAGTTTGTATTTAAGTTGAACTGCAATAGTTCCAGATTTTTATCTACACTATCCGAAGAAACTTTAGCTTCAAAACGGTTGACTAAGTTAATACCAATATTTTGTTGTAAACTCGATGATGCGTGTCTGCCACCATCGGCCTCAAATCTGTTATATGTTATTTCTCTGTCCAACTCATCATTATAGTATGAGTCATAAAAGTCATAATTACCACCTGAAAAATCAGGGTTGATTCTATAGCTAACTGTCGGCTCAAAAGTATGTCTGAATGCTTTTAATCCAGATTCTCCGAAATTCATAATGCCATATAATCTCGTCTGTACACTCACACCATAGTTGTAGTAATATTCTGAGAAAAACCCTTTTTCAAAACTTCGTTCTACTTCATCAGTTTCATTATTATAAGTCTGAGTCATTTTACGAAAATAGTTGTTTACTCCAAAGTTGAAACTGGGTGTTATGTTAAAATTAAAAATTCTCGGTAAACTAAAAGTAATTGATGGCGAATGGCTCAAGTACTTTCTTTCTTCATTAGTGAAATTTGTATCTATTTCAGTTTCATCCACCGATATATTTTGTCTTTTCTGTTGAGTATAATTCAGCTGACTCGAATTTCTGAAAGTAACATCTTTGTCAAACATTTTAAACAAAGTCAAGTTAGGAATGCTATATGTTACCGGTATGTTTTGAACATGTTCATTTGTAATGATATTCTGCTCTCTATTGTAGCCAGCAGATAAGTTAGACCCATTGTCAAAAGATACACTATAAGAAGCGTTGGAAGTTATTGATTGTGTAATCCTATCATTTAGGTTTGCAGTTGTGTTCCTATTGAAATCAGAAGAAGAGAAATTAAGATTAGCACTCAAATTCTGATACGGAGTCAAGTTCTGTTTATGATCAAGAGTGAATCTCCAAGCGGTAACATAGTTCTCATCTGTGTTGAAACGTGTTTTACCATATTCCATGCTTGCATTTCCACTATACTCATCTGTTACATTCCACCTAGCGCTTGTTCCCAAAAGATACCCCCCTTTTGAATAAAAGTCAGTTGTAAACTGCATATCAAAATATTCTGAAGTCGCCCAATAGAATCCTAAATCATCAAATATAATTCCCCTCCCTGCTGAAAACGCAAATGCTGGAACCATAAGACCAGATTGACGACCACCTTTATTTGGAAAGAACACACCAAATGGATAAATAAATACCGGAATGTCCTCCACATAAAAAATCAAAGGATCAATAAAGACTTTCTCTTTACCTGCAATTTTCATTTCTGGGGAACCAAAGTAATAGTGCGGCTTTGGGGCATCGCAAGTCGTGTAGAAACCATCTTGAATGAATATGTCTTCTTCGTTTATCCTCTTTATTTTTTCGCCAAAATAAAAACCCTCTGTTAACTCCGTTTCTCCAGAGCTTATGACACCCTTCTTTGTTTTGAAGTTAAATGTTAACCGTTTAGCAAAATATTCATTCTCTTGTTGATTATATTTAGGAAAACCATAATATCTACCATTAGAATCCTTCACAGCCATAGCATCTAAGTTAGAAGCACCCATATCAAAAATTATTAATTCGGCTTCCAACTTATCTACACCATAGTCTACTTTTGCATCTCCTTTTAGTCGCAGCATGCTAATACCAGGCATGAAAATAGCACTGTCCTTTGCAGAGTAAACTACCTTCTGCTCCAAGTCAGATTGCAGATTCATATCTAATACTTCTACACTGTCAGGCTCTGATGATTCGGACAATGTATCAATGGGAACTGGTTCTAGTTGGAGACTGTCAGACTGCATAGAGAAAACTGTATGCGAATTAATTACACATATTACAATTGTGAATACAATTATATATAATATCTTTTTATCAGTCTGATACAAATTTTTATAATTCTATTTTGGTTACGTTACTAGGTATTGAGAAATCAAACGCTGTTCCAAATTCTTCAACTACTTTAATTTCACTGAAATTGAATTTCACTTTCCCTTCATTTTTAGCAATAAGAGCTGTCACTAAACTAGGCATATTTCGATTTCCAACTTTAATAGGTTCTTCGAAAAACACATTGAGTAACAGTTCATTCTCAGCAGATTTTTGTTGGTATTGCGATATATACTTTCCATCTAAATTGAATTTTATATACTCTATATATTCACCTTTGAAATTTCTATAGTAAAGCAGTTCATTACCCGTAGATTCACCTTCATTCAATTCATACCCATCGATAGAGTTTGGCTGATTCCTTAGTAATGAGACTATGTCTTTGTAAGAAAAACCAATGTTGACTGCTTTTTCAATATTCTCTTTTGTAGGAACTCCATAGAAAGCCTTGTTTTCCAGAGCGTTATATGCTTTAAAACTTCCAGGAGTTATGAAGACCTTAGCTGCTGGTATTCCCATAAATGCTTTCAATACCATCAGAACTGAATCAGATTTTGAAGAATAAATAACAGTGTTCAAGTTGAAGTTTTGTCCATCGACATCTATTTCTATTTTACCTGATAGCTCTAGGTTGTTACTTGTGGTTGAGCTTAGTTCAGTAAATTTAGTATCTAATATTTTATTAGACTTTTTTACGCTGCTACATCCCCAAAATATAGAGAGTATTATTAAAGAATAGGTCAGTTTTTTCATTTTTATAATTTTGTTTAATTTATACAATCTAATTTACAAATATAAATATAGTATATCCGTAATACTTGAAAAAACGAATAAGGTTAATAAATGATACAAATTACCAAAAGAGTAGATTTCAGCGCTTCACACAGATTATTCAACCCAGAATGGGATTTTGATAAAAACGAAGAAGTGTTTGATAAATGTAATAACCCCAATGGACACGGACATAATTATATATTGGAAGTTACTGTAAGGGGAACGCCTGACCCAGAAACTGGATATGTGATTGATTTGAAAAAACTAAAAATGATACTTAAAGATAAGGTTGTTTCAAAGTTAGACCATAAGCATCTGAATATGGATGTTGATTTTCTTGAAGGAATAATTCCAACTGTAGAACATATTGCTGTCTTAATTTGGAGAATATTGAAACCAGAGATTACAAATGGTGAACTTTATAAAATTAAGCTAAATGAGACTCCAGATTCGTGGGTTGAATACTACGGCGATGAAATAGATATAAAGAAATTTGGGTAAGCAAATGAGCAATGAATTAATGAATGATGTCTTCGATGCCAATGGTAATAAACCATTATCAATAGATGAACAAAGTAGAATGAGAGATGAACTTGAAGTGAAGTTCAGAGAAATACAAGGCATTTTGAAAATCGACTCAGAAGACCCAAATTCGACTGATACTCCAAGAAGAATGGCTAAAATGTATGTAGATGAGCTTCTGAAAGGAAGATTCAACGAGCCACCTAACCTTACCGTATTTCCAAATAGGTCAAAGGTCAATGAGCTAGTTATTTCGAAAGGGATAAAAGTAATGTCACTATGCTCGCACCACTGGCAACCCATTTCTGGTTATGCTGCTATTGGCTATATCCCTAACGAGAATGTAATCGGCTTGTCAAAATTAACAAGAATAACCGAGCATTTTGCGCGTAGGGGGCAAATACAAGAGGAACTCGGCGAGCAAATAGCTGACTTCTTAGAAGACTTGCTAAAGCCAAAGGCATTGGGAGTAGTAATCAAAGCAAGACACTATTGTATGATTGCTCGCGGGGTATCAGCAGATGAGAGCCACTCAGAGATGGCGACCTCAGTTCTGAGAGGAAGATTGCTCACTGATATGAACCTACGCCAGGAATTCATGCGTCTGATTGATTAGGATGGGTTTACCCAATTTCGAATATGAAAACGCACTAACAGAATACTCCTGCATAGCTGGGATAGATGAGGCAGGGCGAGGGCCGCTAGCAGGGCCAGTGGTAGCTGCCGCAGTTGTGTTCCGCAATCAATTCGATATACCACAACTCAATGACTCCAAGAAACTATCGGACAAGGTGAAAGATGAGCTGTTTGATATTATTACAAATAGTGATGATATTTCTTACGGAGTGGGGGTAGTGGACCACAAGAAAATAGACGAGATTAATATACTAAACGCTACATATATGGCAATGGAGCTGGCTGCCGACGAGCTGAAGAGCAAGCCCGACTTCCTACTAATAGATGGGAACAGATTCAAATCACTCAAATACCCTAACTACCAAACCATAATAAAAGGTGACCAGAAGTCAATGTCAATAGCTGCCGCATCGATAATTGCAAAAGTGACAAGGGACAGAATGATGATAGATTACCACACAGAATACCCCCAATATGGATTCGACACCCACAAGGGCTATGGTAGCAAAAAGCACTTCACCGCAATAGACAAGCACGGCAAATGCCCAATCCACCGCAATAGCTTCTTAGTTAAGTATGAGAATCGGGTTAGGGGGTTGTTTTAGGTTGGGGGTAACTTTCTGTATAAGGTGTCTTAGTACCACTAATTGTAATAGATTATACACCTTTTTGTATGTCAGTCGTATTTTTTCCCCATAAGTTAATATTATCATGTATTTTTTTTTGCCATGCTTTCACTTTTCTTTCTACTTCAATGGATATAACACTACATTCTTCATTGCTCAAATCCATTGATTCTTGAGATCTATGGTCATAATATTGTCAGGATTGGTTTTTGTTTTCTGTTCCGGGATATATTAGAGCAACCTTCTTTGCTCCATAGTATTTCATGTACACAAACATTTGCCTCAAATCATCCGGTGAAGGATTATATCCGTTTAAGTTTTTCCATTTAGTATCAAGCACTACACAATCTTCCTTTCCTTTATTTAGAACAATGTCTGGCTTCATTTTACTGCGATTGCCTGATGATGGCTTCCAAAAGTTCTTAGTGTTTTGAGCTGCAATAGTTGTGTTACTTGCTTTGTACTTTCGCAAACTTACATACACAAACTGCTCCCATAGCAAATTCATATCAAACATCAATGCCAATACATTATTGGTTCCTCTGTTTACATCGGGATGATAATTGAGAAGAATAAGTTTGGCTATTTCAATTGCATTTCTGTATGATTCCGTTTTACGGTCAAAAGCTATTTTATCAAATAGAACTTCCGTTATTTTTATGTCGTACAGTTCTGGAAAGTCCAAGAGCAAAGCTCCCAGTCTGCTATTCAATTGTACTTTGGTATTGATATAAATCAATAACTTCAAGGCTTTGTATATTATAGCATGTATATCGTGCTCTTTGTCGTATGTGGTATGTCTTACATAAAACCGTTCTTGATGAACTAAGTTTTGACTTATGTGCTTGGGAAACTGAATGCTACCTTTTAAGGCGGTTCTATTTCCTTCTGTTTTTCGGTATTTCTTCACTAATCCTCTATGCATCAGGTATTCTACTTCTTTGATGAAGAGCTCGAAGTAAAGGTCAAGAATAGAGTTTGAACGTAATCTTAAAATACTATTACTCGGAGCATGAATATCGAATATGCCTACCGAATGCAGCATGTTAATTAAGACGTTTCTCCACCTGTCTGTGTCATTGGATCTATCAGTTTTAGGCAGTACTTCAATAACCGTTTTCCCTACTTGAAGAACACCGACAAATTCATTAAAACGAACTCCATGATGAATCAAGGAGTAATAAGGAACTCCATTTTCACCATAGAACAATTGCAGAGCTTTTAACTGACCATTTGTAAGCCGTTGCTCACCTCGGTCTGTACGAAGTTTCTCGTGTTCAAATACTGTAATATGTTTATTTGCCTTGCTCAATTAGTTGATTTTGCGTTGTAACTCATTCAATGCTTCTACAAAAAGGTCATCACTCATGTCTTGGATGTTTTTTAGGTGATAAACTTTTCTTTCAATTAATGGGCTGCTATCGTAATCTTCAAATGGAGCGAAGAAGTCTTCGTCTACTTGATTATCTTTAATGACAAAGAACTTTGAGCCGATAATCAACCCAATTTTGCCATAATCACCAAAGAAATATTCTTGCAGAAGCGGTACTATCTTATTTTGGAAAGCTGATTTCAAGTCCATTAAGTCCTTAACCGATAAGAAGTAACTATGACCAATCATGTGGTCTTTGTCTAATAACTTCTCAATTCGTTTATTAATGGTTTCTAGAAGTGCTGAAAGGTCAATGCCACTAACAATGCCATTTTCTGTTTTACCCTCCGTTTTGATCAATTCTGATTTTGGGGGCATTTCAGTAAAACTGAATCTTCTTCTAAGTGCTGTATCCAATGCCTCAACACTTCTGTCAGCTGTATTCATTGTGCCTATAATGTGGACGTTTGGAGGTACTCCAAACCAATCTTTGCTATATGGCAATTGTACTTGAATCGCTTCAGGATTGCCTAACCTTTTGTCGTCTTCAATAAGGGTGATTAATTCACCGAATATCTGCGAGACATTCCCTCTATTTATTTCATCAATAATGAGTACAAAATTTTGGCTTGTAGCCTTTTTTATTATTGAATTCTCTTCATAATTATTTAGGTTGAACTGACTTTTCATAAAATCAACTACATCTTCCATGTCTTTTTGAAAAGCACCTGAAGGTCTTGCTTTTTTATTACGATATGCATCATAAACATTCTGCTTGGTTATAGTGAAATTATACTTAGATGGGGTGTCCAGAGAAGAATATTTTAGAGAATACTTAGACGATAGTCCATATTCCCATGAGCCAATTTTCACTAATTTATTTTCTAATAATTTTGTCTTTACTAAATCTATTAATTACTACGAATCATCAGAATTTTGGCTAGTAAAGTCTTGAATTTTATAAAACAGCATTGACATAATTATCAAATAATTGAGAATAAGTACTAAATTCAATGGTTCGAAATACACTTCTCTGTCATAATCTAAAATATAGACCAACATTATAGTAGATAATAGTGCTGGTAGAATCCCGTTTCGTAATTTCTTATTTAGTATCATTCTCTAATTTAGAATAATAGCTGCTAATAATAAAAAAAACAGCCGAAAAGAACAATTAGTTCTACTTCGGCTGCTTAAAAAAAGAGGGGAATGTAATTGTCTTACAACTCTGCTTCTAACTCGTCTAAGAGTCTGTTCATAGTGTCAATTACTGCATTTACTGGCTCTGGCTTGGTCATATCTACGCCTGCATCTTTAAGCACATCTATTGCGTATTTAGACTTTCCAGCTTTCAGGAATTGCATTAGCATATCCACGCCGTCTTTGCCTTTCTCTTTTACGTTCTTGGCTACCAGCTCGGCTGCTGCCAGACCAGTTGCGTATTGGTAAACATAGAATCCATAGTAGAAGTGCGGCACTCTTGCCCAAGTGTATGATTCCTCTTCATCTACTTCCATATCTGGCCCCCAATACTTCTGATACATATCGGAATATAGCTTACACAGATCATCTGGAGTTAGCGATTCGCCTGCTTCAGTTTTCTCGTGCACCAATTGCTCATACTCAGCAAACCTTGTTTGTCTGTAGAACGTAGTCACAATCTTGTTCAGATACATCTGAATTAGGTTCAGCTTCTCTAATTTCGTCTTCGAATTTGCTATCAGATATTCCATTAGCAATGCTTCGTTAGTAATGGAAGCTACTTCTGCTAAGAATATTGGGTAATCAGCATAAACATACGGCTGCGTTTGCTCTGTGAAATAGGAGTGCATATTGTGTCCCATCTCGTGAGTCAGGGTTGATACATCGTTCATCTGATCATTCCAGTTGAGCAATACATAGGGATGCACGCCATAGCTCGTACCCGATGAGTACGCGCCGCCACGCTTTCCTTTGGTTTCATATACATCAATCCAACGGTTGTCGAACGCCTTGTCAAGTGCTTCCAGATACTCATCACCTAATACTTCTAACGATTTGCGAGTAATGTCCACACCTTCGTCATAGCTATACTTTCTATCGTCAGATTCGAATATAGATACATAGCTGTCATAAGGGTGGAGCTTGTCAACTCCGAGTTGCTTTTTCTTGATTGCAGCCCATCTGTGTAGCGGCTGTAAGTTGTCATTCACAGCGTTCACCAAGTTGTCATATACTTCCAAAGGTATATTGTTTGGCTTCAATGCTGCTTCTCTAGTTGATTTGTATTTTCTTACTCTGCTACCGAATATCTGAGCTTGAATGTTCCCATTGAATAGGGAGCCGATTGTGTTTCTGTGCTCTATGATAGGGCTGTAGTAACCCTTGTAAACTCTCTCTCTGTAGCTTCTGTCTTTGTCGAATAGTGCTGAGTAATATCGCCCTTCGCTTATTTGCACTTCCTCACCATCGCTATTCGTAGTTGTGGGGTACTTTATATCCGCATTCTTAAAATAGCTGAATGTTTGGTAAGGGTTGTGTCTCATCTGGATTGTCTGAGAAAGAATTTCCTCTTTCTCTTTGTCCAGTGAGTGCTCAGCAGTACGGAACATATTGTTGAAATAATGCTCGTAAGTTTTTAGCTCTTCCGACTCACTCATATACTGCTTAATCTTATCGTGACCGATAGCTATTAGCTCTGGTCTGATGAATGCAGTTGCACGGCTTAACTTAACGCCAAGTGTTTGCAATCGTCCAGCCATTGATTGGTACTTGGTATTAGCCAAGTCCAAATCCTTTGAAAGGAATGAGTAGAGGTGCAAGCGGTCGTACTTAGTGCCTACTTCTTCGTCGAACTTCAATAAATTCAAAAGCGAAGAGGAAGATTCTCCTATCTTCCCCTCGTATTTTTTATATTCTTCTATACTCGATGCTATACTCTTGTAGTCTGCTTCCCAATCATCTTCTGAGTTATATATATCGAGCAGGTTCCAAGTGTATTTTTCATCTATTTCAGATCTTTTTCTTAGTCCCCCTTTCTCAGCTTCGTCACTGAGCAGGTAATTTTTAAAGTCAATATTATGATTCATCGCCTTCCTTTATAATGTGTATGTCCCTTTGTGGGAATGGGAA
The DNA here is from genome assembly GCA_040264895.1 of Bacteroidota bacterium. Lineage (GTDB taxonomy): Bacteria > Bacteroidota > Ignavibacteria > Kapaibacteriales > UBA2268 > PGYR01. The sequence goes on along the minus strand of JBDQHL010000005.1, from coordinate 9,206 downwards.
TGAAATTCCTTGTTTATCAAATTCTAATTTTACTTTTTCGGTTAAGTCGAAATATAAATCCCAATAGTCTGCATTATTGCACCAAGGTCTAGTAATCAAATTAACACTATTGTCACCTAATGACTCAACAGCTATGTTGCAAGTAGGTTCTTTTAATATCCTTTGCTCGCCATCTATAATATCTTTTAATATTGATTTAGCTTTTGAGATGTCATCAGAATAATCTATTCCAAAAACAAAGTCGATTCTTCTTGTGTCTTTAGTAGAATAATTCTTAATCGAGTTGTTTGATAATTGTGCATTTGGAACAACTATGGCTTGGTTCTGAGGCGTAGTTAAGTATGTATAGAATATGCTGATTTCCTCTACAGTCCCAGACTCGCCAGCACCTTCTATGAAATCACCAACCTTAAAGGGCTTAAGAAATAATATTAAAACACCACCAGCAAAATTAGCCAGAGAACCTTGCAAAGCCAGACCGACTGCCAAACCGGCAGCACCAATTATTGCTACGAATGATGTTGTTGGTATTCCAACTAATCCTGCTACGGAAATTAAAACTAGTACTTTAAGTCCAATGCTTACTAAGCGTATTAGAAATTTTTGTAATGAAATATCTATGTCTTTTTTACTAAGTACTTTTTCAACTACTTTGGTAACTCTGCCTACAATCCAAAAGCCAACAATCAGTGCTAATGCGGCATAAGCAACCATTAGTATGATTCCCCAGATTTGAGTTCCTAAGCTATTTATGTTAAAATTTTCCATTTGTCTCCTATAAAATTTGTAAAAAAATTTGACATTGATAACAATTAATTCTGCTTTTTAGGTAACAAAACAACTATTCATCAGTCTTATAGGCAAAAAAAACGGATAAACAATATGAAAAGTGTAATAATAACAGTATTAATTTCTTTAGCATTAGTGTCATGTAAACAAACTACAGTGCCTGAAAATACTGACCCTGTAAAGTTTGAAAATGTCTCAGAAATCATTGGTCTTCACGACAATGTAAGCTTACTAAGTTCACCAGTCGATGGATTTTTATCATCTGGAGATTTGGCACCAGATTTTTTAATAGAAACTGATGATAATCTTGAATTCTCACTCTCTGATTTAAGAGGAAAAGTGATATATATAGAATTTTGGAGAACTAGATGTTCATTCTGTGTCCAGTCGATGCCTGGCATGGTAAATACTACTCAAAGTATAGAAGATGAAGATTTTGTTGTAATTGCTGTTTCAACTGATAAGATGGATAGAGTTGGTAAGTCAAGTGTTTCCAACTTTATTGATAACTATAGTATGAATGAGTTTATTAATATTTACGATGGCACTTCATCTAATTCATCTATTGCTTATCAATATGGTATCAGAGGCACTCCTACTGGTTATTTGATTGATAAAGAGGGGAGAGTTGTTAAGTCCCTTCATCCTGCATCGAGTAGTTTCAAGCAATCAATAGAGACTGAATTAGACAAATAATGTATTCATATTATTATTGATATATTCCTTAACTTTGCAAAGTTTAAATCAAAATGAAAAGAAATAAGTTATGGAATGTATATACATACCTGAGTTAACTGAAGAGCATGATAAAATTGATGTTCCTCAGCAAGAAGAGCAACACGTAAAAGCACTAAGGTTAAATTCTGGCGACCAAATACTAGCGGTCAATGGGAAAGGTCTTGAAACTCTCTGCGAAATAAGATTCAAAGGTAAACATAGTTACCTTAATATATTCGGGAAAACTGAGGCTAAAGCAAGCAAATATATTACTGTTGCTTTCGGTATGATATTAGACCGTGACAGAATGGAATACTTAATCGAAAAATGTACTGAGATTGGTGTATCCGAATTCCAACCGCTTATTACTAAACACACTCAACGCAAAAAATTCCGTACAGAAAGGTTTGAGAAAAAAGCAATCGCTGCAATGAAACAATCACGCAGAGCATTGCTACCAAAGATCAATGAGCCAATGAAGATGCAAGACTTCATGAAAAATCAGAAGGGCGCCATAATTAATACAGACTATGCAGGTGGAACCGATTACTCACTAAGTGAAAAAAGAGCAATTATTCTAATAGGTCCTGAGGGTGGTTTCACTCCAGAAGAATTAGAAAGAATAAAAAATAAAGCTAAGTATAATTGGCGAATAAATGATAACAGATTGCGCACCGAGACTGCTGCCGTAATTGCTGCATCATTTGCTTTAATGGATTAATTCTGCTTAGGACTCTTCCCTTAGCTCTCTTATTCTTTTTCTAGCATCCTTCAAATAAATTGAATCGGGAAAGTCAACTAATATCTTAGACAATAGTTCAATAGCTCTCTGGCTGTTGCCTTGTTCAGCTCTAATTAAAGCTAATCTATAAATAGCTTTGTCGGTATGAACGCCATCAGTCAAGTTTGTAGCTAAATTATTCAAATATTTTGCAGCTGTTTCTGACTCGCCCTTTTCTCTATAAATATCTGCCAATATCAAATTAGATCTTTGCCATACTTCAGTATCGTAGTTGCTCAAATCTTCAATTATAGTAACAAAATTTTCTGTAGCTGAACTTGTATCATTTTGAACTAATGCATACTCACTTTTAGCATAAAGTTCAGTCATACTTCTTTCTTTTTCCTTGTCTGCAATAATTGAATTTTTTTCCAATGCATCATTTGCTATATCGCTATCTATAGCTTCGGATAAATTATTAAAAATAACTTGAGCGCTATCCAAATCACCCTTGTAATATTGTATTATACCAAATTTATAGATTGCTCTTTCTTTTAATCCAAGCTCAGTTCTGCTATATCTGACAACTGCTTTGTCTATATAGTCCATAGCTAAGTTCAAATTACCTTTGGCTATATATATATCGCCAAGTTGAATCAGTGCATCACCTGATTGCCTTGCGCCTGGTATATTATTAATCAAGTTTTTGAGGGTTTGGTCAGCTGCATCCAAATCATTCAAGTAGTTTTTTTCTAGTCTTGCTTTTTCTAAATATGCATCTGCAGCAGTGGTTGTTTTATCAAATTCGTCAATTATAGTCTCATATTTTTCTATTATTTCTTCTACCTTTGATCTGTCAAATTTATCTTGAAATAAGAATTTACTTTCTAAGGCCTTTGTGAAATTATATGTAGCTGAAGAAAAGTATTTATTATCCCTTCCTTCATCTATCAAATATTGGTATGCTTCTAAAGCAATATCAGTTTGCCCATCTCGTTCAGCATTATTACCAAAAACTAAAATTAGTCTTCCTTCAGATTCAGATATATCATCTGCTTTTATGGTATATTCTAATGCTTTGCTGTAGTTGTCAATGTTTGTTTGGTACCAGCTGTATAGCTCCATAGCAGTATAGTTAGAACTGTAATCATCAGCAAACTCAGCTAATTTTGAATCGATAATTTTCTGGCTTTCCTTGTCTTGCATTAACACAAATATTCTAGCTTCTACCTCAGCTAATGCTCCAGTTTCTATAAGCATTATTAAACTTTCGTCGATTGCATTTTTAACATCGCCTATTGCTACATAGAGCTTGCTTAATTCATTTACAAAGGCAGTGCTGTTGTTTATTTGCCCAATCTCTTCCCTTCCTTTTTTATAAGTGGCTATTGCTTTTTCATATAGCTGAAGCTTTGATTGAATGTCAGCTAAGTTCTGGTAAGCAAATTCGTTATCTTTGGCTAACTCAATTGCTTTAGCCCATGTGATATCAGCTTCAGTGGGGTTCCCAGCTTTCCAATGGGCCTCACCTAGCATAATGTAGTTTAGTGCACTTTTTTCAAACTCTAATCTAGCTTGCATTAATTCAAGAAGCTCATTGTTCATACTTTTATATCTGTAGGAGCGAACTAAACCTTGGAAAGCTTCAGTGTTTTTCTTGTCTTCAGTTATAATTTCTTCATAGAGTCTGATAGCATTATCTACTTGCCTTGACTTCTCATAAGATTGAGCCAAACCCAGCTTTCGCTCCAATGTAGATTGAGCATAAATTTGGCTAAAGGAAAATATTAAAATCGATGTGAAAACTAATATATTTTTTATCATAAATCTAAAATAACTTAACTTGTTGTTCTATTATAATACGAACTTAAAACCGTTTAGTTTATTATGAAAATATTGAAAGTACTTTTGGCAATTGTTGCAGCTTTAGTTTTAGCTGTACTGGTCTTTGCTATGACCCTACCGAGTGATATTTCTATAAAGAGAGAAATTGAAATTAATGCTCCACAAACTTATACATTCGAGTATTTACACGATCTGAAAAATTGGGAAGATTGGACTGTATGGAGAGACTTTGACTCTACATTGACCTATAGTTACAAAGGAGAAACTGAAGGAGTAGGAGCAAAACAGATTTGGAATGGAGAGTATTCGCAAAAAGCTTCATTGGAAGTTACGAATGTTGTACCCAATGAAAAGATTGAGTTTCAATTGTCATGGGATAATGACCAGACTTCTTTTGCTGGCTACATTAGCGTAAAGCAAATTGAAGAAAATGTAACAAAGGTTGAATGGGTACATTATAAAGACGTTGGTTGGAATCCTTTTATGAGAATATTAGGAAGTATGTTGGAGAATGTAATGGGACCTAATTTTGAGCAAAGCTTGGATAAATTAAAAAAGAAACTGGAACACCAATATAACGTAGAGACCAAGACAATTAATATATCATAAACTTGAAAAAACTTTCTCAAATATTAATAATCTTTATTCTTCCTATTCTGCTATTCAGTCAAGAAAGGATTTTCTATTCTGCAGATAAATTCCAGGGTTCAGAGACAAATCAAGGGCCTATAAAGGAATACTTTGGAAATGTTAAGTTAGTGCAAGGTGATGTAACTATAACTTGTAATTATGCAAAGCTTTTCGAAAATACCAACATATCTTATCTAAACGGAAATGTTAAATTAGTTCAAAAAGATTTGACAATGAAGACTGAGGAAGCAACATATTATGGTAATAGAAAGTTCACAAAGTCTGATTTAGAGTTAGAAATAACAGATGATAAGACCTATCTGAAAGCGATGAGTGGCGATTATAACAGTATGACAAACATTGCAAATTTTTATAAGCAAGTATATATTGAAGACGATTCTGTGATAGTAAATTCCAATTTTTTAAGATATAACAAGAACACACAAGATTCATACGCTTATAATAATGTCTTAATTAAAGGTAAGTTCAATAACTCCTATTTGCTATCTGATACCTTGGAATATTTCCCCAAAAAGAAATATAGTATTTCATATGGAAAGCCAAGCCTTTATCAGATTGATACATTAGAAGCAAATGAAGAGGGAGTTGTTTTTGATACTTTAAGTATTGCCTCAGATACTATGGAGGCGTTTCGATATATTGATGATGAGCATTATAAATTTACTGATAGTGTAGTTATAATCCGACAAAATATAATGGCAACAAGTGGTGCCGCACTTTATAATCAATCGAAAGAAACATTTGAACTAACTGAGTCCCCATTAATCTGGTATGACAACTCACAACTTTACGGTGATTCAGTTCATATAAGTTTAGAAGAAAAGAAACTTAAAAGAATTATGGCTATTGGTGATGCTTTTTCTATTTCAAAAGAGATTGAGGAGTATGCTAGTTTCTTAAATCAAATTTCTGGATTTTATATTGAAATGCTATATGAGGATGGAAAAATCAATCAGATAATTACTCAAGACAATGCAAAGAGCTTATACTTCTCACAAAATGAAGCTGGAGCTGTGGACGCACACAAACATGACTGCAACAGAATTGAGATGTTTTTTCTTAATGACGAAATAGAAAAAATTAACTTCTTGGGTAATGTAAACGCTTCTGTTATACCTTATCAGGATATAAGAAAAAACGTCAAAAACTTCTACCTACCAAGGTATCAATGGAGTGAAGAAATACCAAAAACAAAAAAACTTGAGAATAAAAATAATTACTTCGAATTATAGCTGTTAGTATTTGTATAATTCTAACTATTTAATTATGTTAGTCTAAATCTAATAACGGCACTATATGATACGTTTTTATACTATCTTTATATTTTTCCTAACCTTAGCAAGTGTAGGTGTTTTGCAGGCCCAAAGCGGCATGCTTTCATCCTATGAAGGTAGGCACTTCTATGTTGGTTTTTTAGATAATGAGGTACATCTGTATCAAGACCCATATATGTCTATATATGTCACTTCTAAATTTGATACCGAAGTCACAGTCAACGAACCTCAAGCCAATAGAACTTACACCTTCCTTCTTAAGAAAGATGAAGTTGCAGTTATAGATGTGACTCGTGAATATGAACACTTACTTTCTGAGACTGTTTACAATAACATGCTTACAGAAATAACCTCAAATCAACCAATTTCATGTGTTGCAAAAAGTTCATTAGTTCAATCAAGTGACAAATTTTCAATCATCCCGACCCGTAATTGGGGTTATGAGCACTACGCTGTCTCAATGCCTAATGATTATTATATTGAGCCAGATGACATCAATCCAATAATTATTGAACAACAAAAAACTCCAAGATTAGGAGAGTTCTTAGTAATGGCTAGGGAAGACCAAACTAGAGTTGAAATAACTATGGCTGCAGAGTCATTTGAAGGTGTACCCAAAGATTCTTCTTTCATTGTAACTTTAAATAAAGGACAAAGCTATTTAGTCAAATCTAAAGCTGTGCATGGCGTTAAAGGAATTCATGACTTGTCCGGCTCAAGAGTAAGAAGTAATAAGCAAGTGGGTGTAGTTAGTGGTCATATGAGGTCTTCTGTTAAGCAGGTTGACTTCTATAGTCGCTTAGGAGCGAAAGACCACTTAGTAGAAATGGTACCTCCAACTTCCACTTGGAGCAATGAATATGTATCAATACCTTTTAATAGTTATATAAAGTCTATGTTCAAGGTTGTAGCCAAAGATACTTTGACTTTGAATATGAACAATGAGCTTAATTCTAAAAGTATTCAAATGGTACCTGGAGATGTTCATACTTTTGATAATGTAGAGGTGCCTACAAGTTGGACTGCAAATGGAAAGTTTTTGTTAGTTCAGTTCATGGCTAAATATTCTGAAGCTTTAAATTTTGAATACTATGACCCTGCTATGGTTATCATTCCGCCAGTTGACAAGATGGTTAATAATGTAACTTACTTTGCTTCTAATAGTGCATTTGCTTGGGCAAATGGTAATACATTTGACCAATATAGATTCCAATCAGTGATAATTATTGCTGAGGAGAAGGGATACGAGTCAATAACAGTAAATGGTGTTAATGTAGAGACTATGCTTGGATTCAACGAATTTATATCAAATGGGGAAAAGCTTTATTGGGAAAGAGTGTTAGTTGGACCACAAGCCACTACTGTAAACATCAAAGCTGATTCGGGTAGATTTCATGCAATAGCTATTGCTAATGGTCTATACGACTCTTATGCTATGACTGTGGGTGCATCTTTGATAGACGAAGAAAGTATGGAAGATGCAAAACCAATTATTGACTTCACAGAGACCTGCTCTACTGTAGAAGGACAAATTTATGATGAAATATTCAGTGAAGTGTCAGGTATTAATTACATAGTTGTGGATGAAGCATATACTGAGAATATGAGTTGGAATCTCACAGAAATCACAGATACTACAACAAGTGTAGACTTATATGCCGAAGTTCAAGACAAAAATAGACCTGCCAGAATAAAATTAGAGGCATATGATTATAGTGGTAATGTTGAGACTTACAACTTTGAATACGATGGAGCTCTTATTTCGTTGATAGATAATATTGACTATGGTGAAATTAATGCAAAACAAGACTCCTGTTTTAGATTTGTTCTTAAAACAAATGCAGACTCTGTTCTACTAGAAAGTATTGATCTTCCTAAAAATTTGCGTCTAAAATTTTCATCTTTACTTACTCCACCTGTTATGTTATACAAAGGTGAATCTAATTATCTTACTCTTTGTTTAGATAATGTTCCTGGTAATTTTGAATCGATTCTTGATTCTATGAGGTTTAATTTTAGTTGCGACTATTCTGAGCCTGTTTATATTAATGCTGATGTGATTAGCTACAATTTAACTGCTAAAAATCTGACGTTACCCAAAATACTTAGTGGTGACACATACAACACTTCAACTACAGAGTTTGTAGAATTTAGAAATGCTGGTAATGCTGAGATAGTTGTCTCAAGTTTAACTATTCCTGTGAATAACAATTTCACAATTGATACAACTGGAATGTTCCCTCAGACTCTGAATAATGGTGAATCAATTAGATTTGATAAAATTTCATTTACACATACAGATGTGGGTGAACATGACATTACAGTAACACTAATAGATAATCAAGGTATAAATAGACAATCAATAATAAGGGGAAAAATAGGAGTACCTGAGATTAATAATATAGTCTATGATTTCGGTGATACAAGAATTGGCTCTTCAAAAAATATAGAATTAGAATTTATGAATACTGGAACATTTAGTTCTGAATTCAAACTTGTTGGAGTAAGTTCTAATATTATTAATGATCCAAATAAGACACTATTAGAGGGGTTAACTGATATTCAACTCGATGAATTTGAAACTTACCCTTTGAATTTTGATTATAATCCTATTGATATAAATGATTTTGACCCTTATCTACTAGAAGCTAAGTATGTTGAGAGGTGGGACGGCCACGATACGATAACTGTAAAATTAACTGGACAACCTACACTGCCTGAAATTAATACTTACAGTATTGATTTGGATACTATAAAGGTAACCTCATTTAGGGATTCATTGCATACTATAATTGAAGCATTTGGAAATGAAGACTTAGAAATATTTAATATTTCTCCTATCTATGGTGACGAAAATATATTTGAGTTTGATAATAGCTTTTATGACCAAAGAACAATATCACAAGGTTTATCAGAAGAGTTAAATATAAGATTTAACGGATTAGAATTAGGGTATCATGAAATGAAACTACTTGTTGAATCAGATGCATTGCCGAATTATAATACAAAACTTGATACTATAGTAATATTTGGTTTTGTAGAAGAATTGGACACGCTAGGTGTAGATGTGTTTTCTGATAATGCAGAAGTTCTATCATGTAATTATGATACACTAGATTTAGAAATAACGAATACTGGAAATTCAATTTTTGTTATTATTGTTATTACTCCAATTCTTTCTGATGGTAGCTTTAGTCTAATACGGATTG
>JBDQHL010000004.1:0-58366 GCA_040264895.1 Bacteroidota bacterium | reverse complement strand
ATTATTTATAAATTTAGAATAAGAAACAAAAATTATATTTTATTAACATTTTTATTGGAGGAATTTTTTTATGAATATGATAAAAAGATTTTCATTATTAGCTGCTTTAGTAGCAGTTATGTTCGCGTTTAACGCTTGTGAAGAAGACTCAGTAGGTCCTACTGAAGACGAAACACCAAGTGCACCGATTAACTTAATGGCTACGTCGGCTGACGAAGCAACAGTTCACCTTATGTGGAATGCACCAGGTGATTTGGACACTGATTTATTTCAGAACTATACAGTAACTTATTACCCAGAAGGCACTGGATCAGTTGATGCACCAACTATGGATGCAGATGATGCGGGAGCTCCTTTCCCGGTAACTGGATTAGATGAAGACAAAGTTTATACTTTTGAAGTAGTTACAAATTATACTAATGGTGAATCTTCAACAGTTGTATCAATTAATTGGGCACCTGCAATGAGATTTGATATGATTGATGCAGAGACTATTAAAGTTTATTCTCATACATCTTCATTTGGTAGTGGTTTAAAATTATATGATGATACATTTGAAGAGCCAGAATTAATGACTGTTTCAGATATCGCAATGTGGAACTTAGCTTTAGACACTAAAACTTCTGGCGAAGTAAACTTTGGTTCTGCTTCTATGACAGCTTATAATGGTGCTGCTACTGCAACTATGTCTGCAGAAATCTCTTCAGTTTTATACCCTGCTGACGGTTTAAATGACAGATTTGAGTCTGAAACATTAGATACAAAATCTTTCTCTGCAAGAGTAGAAGACTTATCTGCTGCTTCTTCAGGACAAAAAGCTGGTGTAGTAATGTATGCAAGAGTTCCAAATGGTGATACTTACAACTATGCTAAGTTGTTTGTAAAATCAGTTGATGGTTCTTTCCTACAAGGTACTGGTGATGACCAATACGTTGAAGTAACTATCTCTTACCAAGCTAACGCTGGTTTTCCTTACGCTAAGAAATAATAATAAAAAGGTATAAAAAATGAGAAAATTATTCGTAGCAATTTTGGTATCAGTTTCTTTGGTTGGTCTTGCACTAACTCAAGTTGATATCAATGCACAATCGGGAATCACAGGTGAGACTGTTAGTCTTACTTCTGAAGTTTTAGGTCAAGATGGTGGCGTAGATATTAATAGAGCAAAAGAATTATACAAAGCAGGGCAACCGCTAGTATTCAACTCTAATGGAAAGCTCTATTATGTATTAAATGCAGCTGGTAATGTAGATGCAAAAAACTTAGTACGAAACGCTGGTAAACAAGTAACCATTGAAGGTAATGTAAAGTCTTCGAATGGTGTAAGTTATATTATTGCAACATCATATAAGTAAGGAGTAAAAAGATGAAAAAGATACTATTAGTACTATTGCTATCTGGTTTACTACTAGCTTGTGGTGGCAATGAAAACAAAGACGAGCCAGAGAAATCTTTATCTGAACAAGTTGAAGATACTGCAAATGAAATGGCTGAAGACGCAGAAGAAACAGCAAACGAAATGGCCGAAGATGCAGCAAACGACATGGCTGAAGGTGCTGAAAAAGCTGTTGATGAAGTAAAAAAGAAAGTTGGTGATGCTACAACTAAATTCACTAAAGGTGGATGGACAGGTAAAGTAGTAAAATTAACTGATGCTATTACTGGAAATTACGAAGCGTTGAATGCTGGTAGAGTTAAGGAATTAGTAATGGCTGGCCAATACGTTGGTTTCCTTACTAATGGACAATTCTACATGGTTTACAATGCAGCTGGTAATTATGATTGGAAAAACTTAGCTCGTGTAGTAGATCAAGAATTAGTTACAATACAAGGTAAAGTTAAAAAGGTTGGCGGTATGTCAATCATAATGGCTACTGATATAGGAGCTTTTGTCCAACATGATTAAAATAGATTATTCTATTAGCCACTCTACTTAGAGTGGCTTTTTTTTGTCTTATTTTTTACAAATAATAAAACTATAAATACTCCAACCCATTGTAAAAAACCTACTACTCTCGGAACTAACTCCGAATGAGCAGGAAATAGATTTAAATACGGAAAGTCATTACCAAAAGGTACGAGTATCATATTAGTGGTAGTCATCTCACTGGGATAATCTGGAATAATAAACATAATCCTCTGAGCTACAAATTGCGCTACAATAATAATCAAGAAAAATAGCTTATAGTTATTTTCTATTTTAATTCTATTCATAACCCAAGCTATACAAGCTAGCACAACAGGAAAGCCCCAATAAGCTAACCTAGATGTATCTGCACCACCAACAAATGATAATACTAGAATCAACATTAGCAAATTCCCTAACACGGGATTAGTTCTCAAAAACTGCTTTGTTTGATTTCTAAATAGAATTGGTATAAATAAAATAGAACCATAGCTAACAATCCAAGAGTGTATATAGGTAAACAGTGCCTTTGTATAGAGAATCCCAAGAGCAGCATTATAAAATTTATAGGTGTTTGTTGGCTCCACACCAACACGAATAAAAGCGGTAACTAATATAAATATAAGAATTGGTATAAATGCAGATGTTTTAATTAGACTTCTATTTGATTTCCAATTTGCCTTTGATGATTTTATATCAAATCCTGAAATACCAAATGATTTTAAAACTAACAAAAGCGCAGGTAATGCCGCTATCTCTCGAACAAAAACTCCTAAGAAAGTAAGAATTGAAATTGCAGCTACATCTCTTTTGCTTATACCATTCTTTAGAAGGATGAAAATAGATGATAGAATTATTGTTAACGCTAGAGCATCTACTTGTACAGGATAGAAGCTACCAAATCGGAAGTAATTGTGCCATTGGGTGATGAACAAGAATGTCAGAAAATACACTATCCATTTCTTGTTAGTAAACCGTGAAAGCAGAATAGCGAGCAACACAGCATTAATTATGCTGAATAGCCAATTAATGATCAGAAAACCTATAGTCGTATCATTTGGACTTATGATAGATACCAAATAAGGTACACCAATTCGGTACACAAAAGGTGCTTTGGTAGAGATAGTCTCCTCCTCAACAAAATCGTGAGCAATTTTGGTGTATTTTACACCGTCCCAACCAAGACCGTCATTGAAACTGATTTGAGGTTGGACAAGATGAGATATTAATATAGTAGCAACAGAAACAAGAAGAGCAAACACCAAATAACCAATATACTTTTTCATTGCTCAACCTTATTGTTTAAAAAAATTATCTACCAATTCCTTTATAAGCTACACCTGTTCCATCGAAACTATTCATATCAATACAATTTTTGCCATCAACTAATACTTTAACACCATGTTTATCAAGTTTTTCAGCAGTAATACCTTTAAATTCCTTGTGATCTGTTGCAAGTACAACCGCGAAAGAGTCCCTCAACGCCTCATCTAAGCTACTAACTGATGACTTATCTGGAAAGAATGGATCATATATAGTTAGTTCAGCACCACGTTTTTCTAATTCCTTAATCATTGTAGTAGAAGGACTTTGCCTCAAATCACCAACATTTGCTTTATAAGACAGACCAAGAAGTGTTACTTTTGTCCCTTTTATAGATTTGCTAAAATTATTCAGCTCTTCGGAAAGTAAATTAATTGTGTAATGTGGCATAGAGTTGTTTATCTCACGCGCCAACTTCAAGAACTTATGGTCAAATCCACTTTGCTTTGCTCGTTCGATTAGATAATAAGGGTCAACAGGTATACAATGTCCACCAACTCCGCAACTCGGATAATGAGCCATAAAAGCAAATGGTTTATTAGAAGCAGCATCAATTACAGTCTTCAAATCAATATCCAACACATCAAAAGATTTTGCAAGCTCATTTACAAATGCAATATTAATATCCCTGAAAGTATTCTCAATTATCTTTGTTGCTTCTGTAGTTTTCAGATTTGGCATTTCATTTATCTCAGCAGAAATAAACTCGCGGTACAAATCTGCTACTACTTTTGTCGCATCAACAGAAGTAGAGCCAATATTCCTCGGAATATTATATACATTCCACTTTGGGTCACCTGGGTTTATTCGTTCTGGGCAGTGAGCCAAATCGAAATCAACACCTGCTTTCATTTCAGTCTTTTCTTCTATAAGGGGGATCAATACCTCATCGCAAACACCAGGGTTAATGGTTGATTCAACTATTATAATATTCCCTTTTTCTAAGTGATTGCAAATTTCAATAATTGCAGATTTAACGGGGGTCAAATCTGGTGTATAGTCATCTAGCACAGGCGTAGGCACACAAACAATAAACACATCCGTTGACTTTATTTCATCAGAATTACTCGTTGCTTTAAGAGTAATTTCTTTCAAATCTTTTTCGCACTGCTCATCATCTATTGGGCTATTGCCAGCGACAATTGCTTCCACTTTGCTATTGTCTATATCAAATCCAAGAACATTGTGATTTGTTAATTTTGTTATGGCTGCAGCAAGTGGCAATCCCACATAACCCAACCCTAATACTGCTATTTTCATTCTTATTTTCTTTATCTCATTTTTTGTTACTACTAAAATAAGTATTATTTGATAGAAAAAAGAAATCTATATTGTTGTGAGATTGCCACTCGTTAAACGAGTCATTGTCCTCCGCTATTGTATGTGACTAAACCATCCTAAATCCTCCCTTATCAGGGAGGACTTCCATATTCTAACTCCTCCTTGATATTGTCTTACGCTAGTATAGGTTGACAGTTATTATTATAAAAAACTTTATTTGGTGTAGAATAATTTAGTGATTGGTGTGGTCTTTTTTGATTGTATAAATCTATCTTTCTCTCAATCTGATCTAAATACTCTTTCTATTTTACCATTTTCAGTTGGTGTTCCTTTCTGGCTATAACTACTATTTATATTAAAGTTCTCTAATGCTTCTTCTCAGTCATTGCATACAAACTGCAAACCTCTATCACTATGTATAGTTTCAGGAACACCGTAGAGCAATCCTTTTTCTAATGCTTTTAGCGATGTCTCTTGACTCTTTAACGTGTTAGACACTACATGAGAAACTATTTTTCTACTGTAACCATCTAGAATTACTGTCATATACAGATTCATATTCTTGTACTTTAATTGTGTTATGTCTATATGCCATTGATGATTGATGCTATTAGGCTCATTACATTTCACTCTATTTACAAACTTTGACTTTCCTTCATAAACATTATAAAATACGGATTTTTTCTTTCTTTTCTGTTTTGCTCTAAACGTAACTTGTCTCTTCCATACTTTATTGATAATGCTTCCAGCTTACCCTTAATACTATAATAAAGCTTGTCTATACCCATTTTAGGAAATAACTTGATCATATCTTCAGCAAATGAAAGAATAATACTTTTATAAATATTCTTTTGGTTCATCCGCTTTTTAGATTTGTAATAAGCTTGTCTTGAATATGAGATTATTCTTAAAATCTTAGATAAACTATAATGAGATTTCATTCTCATTTTTTGCGTAGCTTTGAACCATACTTTTTTTTTAGATCAATACCGTAATCTTCTTTAACCACTTCAAATGCTGCCTTGTAAAACTCTAGTTCTATATCTTTATCCGTCTTAGCTTCTCTCAACTCTTCTAGTTGCTTTTCAAGAATTCTAATCTTATCTTCTTTACTATTTTCTTTCATTCGTATATCTAATATTTTTGTTACTTTATCTGTGTCTGCTAATTTAACATTTTTACCATAATTAGCTACCCATTTTAAAACAGTCATCTTACCACCAATTTCTAATATTCTTCTCGCTTCTTCTGCTGTCTTATATTTACCAGATTCTATATCTCTGACTACTTGCTTCTTGAACTCTAATGTATATCTATAGTTTGACATCTATACTCCTTAAATGTGTCAACCTTTTTTAGCGTATTACATATAGGAGGTCGGGAGGATTTACACCTCCTTGACAAAATAGGCTGGGATTTAAAATCAATCTTTCGGAACGAAGTTCCTGTGCTGAGCATTGCCGAAGTAATCTCAACGACCAGTCTTAAAAAATGTACTCAGCACATCTCTAAAATTTCTAATTCAACACCCCCAAAATCACAAATTCACTTAAATTAAAGGATAAAAGTAAATAAATTATTAATTTACAGATTAAACCAACTGGTTTAGTGATATAAAAAACAAAAATCGAAAGCTTATGCAATCAGATAAGAAAAGAGAATTTATAGTCGGCTTAGTTGCCTTAGCTGGAATAGTTATGTTAGTCGTAGGTGTTATGCTTGGCGAAAATTTCTCACTAAGCGGCACCGAAAAAACTGTCCAGTTCATGTTCCCCAACTCTGGTGGAATGAAACCCTCTGCACCTGTTGTAGTC
Source organism: Bacteroidota bacterium (assembly GCA_040264895.1). GTDB lineage: Bacteria > Bacteroidota > Ignavibacteria > Kapaibacteriales > UBA2268 > PGYR01. Next base: position 52,042 of record JBDQHL010000004.1, on the reverse strand, counting down.
AACGGAGTTGAGCGTGGTAAAGTTTCCTCAATAGAGAACAACGTGGACTCTGTACTGATAACTGCAACTCTCGACAGAATAGACGATATCACCACAAATGCAAGAGCAAGAATATCGATATTAGAGATAACTGGTGGTAAAAAATTAGAGATATTCCCTGGTAATTCTGGCTCAGCTATCACAACTGATTTTGTTATAAGAGGAAGAACAGCAGCCGATTTGGGAGATTTAATTGCCGATGTGGGTGAAGTTAGCGATGATTTGAAAAGTATAATCAAAGGTTTAGACACTCTGATTGTAAACGCTAATGGGCTGCTCGGAGACACATTGCTAATGGCGAACCTACGTTCCACAATGGATGACGCGTCAGAGACAATGACCCGTATCAACAGAATTGTAACTAACAACGAAGCTGAAATAAACTCAAGCATCAGCAATCTGGCTGAATTTTCGGAAGAGCTGAACACGGCTGTGAAGAGACAATCACCTAATATAGAACAGATAATCGCCGATATGAAACAGGTATCAGAAAAAGCCGTAACATTGGTAGATAAAGCTGACACGAGCCTCGAAGATATCAACAAAATCTCTGCCGATGTGAGAGCTATAATTGACGACATTCAGAATAACGAATCGCTTCTGAACAAACTGATATACGACAAAGCTCTTGCCGAAAGATTAGACACGGTTATGTATAATCTGGGTACTTTTGTAGAGAAAATAGAAGAGCACGGAGTCAACGTCAATCTAAGATTAGGAACTAGACCATAAGATAAAGGAATAATAATATGTCATCGAACCCAACACAAGTAACACCAGAAATATACGGTTATCTTCAAGATAATTTTTCATCAGAAGATGACTTTCTAAAAAATTTAAAACAAGATGCAACAGAAGCGGGGATACCCGAAATCTGTATATCAGAAGAGCAGGGCAAGTTCTTGCAATTCTACCTGAAGTCTATCAATGCTAAGTATGTATTGGAAATTGGCTCACTCGCTGGCTACTCGGCTATCACTATGGCAAGGGCACTACCAGCAGATGGGAAGCTAATAGCTGTTGAGATAAATGAAAAGAATGCAAAATTTATAGAGCAAAAAGCAAAAGAAGCTGGTTTGGAAAATGTAATAGAAGTTATAAACCAAGATGCTAAAGAATTCCTAGCAGATTGGAAACCAGATTTTGAACTTGACTTCGTATTTGTAGATGCTGACAAAAAGGGCTACAAAGGCTATTTCGAATCAACTACTCCTCACATTCGAAAGGGTGGAGTATTCGCTGCTGACAATGCACTTGGCTTCGGTCATATAGCAAAAAAAAATCCTAAAAGTGAACCAGGCAACGTAATGGCAATACAGCAATTCAACGATATGCTCAACGAAAGCCCTGATTACGACACTTGCTTAGTAACTGTTGGCGACGGAATGGCTATGGGGCTAAAGAAGTAAAAGTATGTTGAAGAAAAGTCTATTTGTCATATTTCTTAGTGTGTTAATTTCCGCTTGTGGTAGCAGAGAGAAACCAAAGGGTTTTGCTATGCAACAGGACATTGATAATGACTATGAAATTTCTGATACTGTAGACTACGACAACATTTACATCTCTGATTCAAAACCAATTGACTCACTCAATCCAAACCAACTGATTTATGACATATTCCGATTAGAATATGACGACTACCCTGATGAGATACGCCTGTTCACCAGAGTCTATGACTCACTTGGTAATTTTGCTACTCAAATGGCAGACCCATATAAGCAGAACAAAGACATAACTTACTTCACTCAGTTAGATGAAGAGTTGGGTAAGTTATACAAAAAGCGAATGGAAAATGTACCTGAGTTCACAGTGCGTGAGTACGGCAAAGGCGATTCTATTCCCTATAACTTAATGCTAACAATAGATTACAGCGGTTCTATGGAGCCAGTACTCGACATTATCCACCTTGGTACTAATATTCTTATTGATGAAAAAATGGCTTATGATAATATTGGTATAAGTAGCTTCAACAATAAGTTTGACTACAAAGTACCAATGAACAAAGACACTTCAACACTTAAGCAGCTATTCAACGCAAAGAAAAACTCAGAAAAAGGATTATTCTCAGCCATGAGAAATGCAGTAGTGGAGAATATAAAAATCCTAAGCGAAACCAGCAAAGATGATCCAAGAGTATTAGTGCTGTTCACTGATGGAGATGACAACTACTCCAAAGTTGATATTGGCAAAGTTATAGAATACGCCAAGAAAGAAAAAGTTCACATTTTCACAGTAGCATTCGGCTATTCTCAGGATATGGAATTAGTCTATATGGCAGAATACACAGGTGGTAGGTTCTATCGTGCAAAATCGAAACAAGAACTAATAGCTGTAATCCGTGATATATACAATAGCTTAAGGCAATATTATCTTATCACATACCAACCACCTGAATATTGGGGTTTCCACAAAGTGTTTTCTGAAATAACTGTACCTGGAAGAGATTCAGTAATGGTTGCAATTGACAACTATGACACTAGTGATTTATTCCCTTGGAGCGATTTGGGTGAGGTCTTCAAAAGACCTATATTATTCGAATATAACAAAGCAGATTTGCAACCTCAGTCAGAGCCTATTCTTAATGAGATAATTGATGCTATGATGTCTAAGCCAAGTATCAGGTTAGAAATACAAGGACACACTGACAATATTGGTGGTGAAGAATTCAATCAAGATTTATCTGAAAGAAGAGCAAAAGCAGTTATGGATGCTCTTATAAGAAAAGGAATAGAAGACCGCAGACTTAGATATCGTGGGTTTGGTCTTAGCCAACCAGTTGCGCCGAACGACACAGAAGAAGGTAGAGCGCAAAACAGAAGAACAATGTTCAAAGTTACTGCAAAGTAGAAGCTAAAATAATAAGATTTTCTTATATTTGTACTCAATCAACTCAAAACTTTACAAATATGAAAAAGATACTATTACTCTTATTATTGCCTACCCTATTGTTCGCAAAAGAATTCAATCCAGAAGATTATGAAGATGATATAGATAAGATAATAGAAGCATCGACCAAAAGCACTGTTGGTTGGGAAAGATTAGAACACCTATGTAACAATTACGCCAATCGACTCAGTGGCTCACATCAATTAGAACGAGCAATCAGTTGGATATACGAAGAAATGACAGCTGACGGACTCCATAATGTTCAGAAGCAAGAAGTATTCGTACCGAACTGGAAGAGACACTATGAATCTGCTAAAGTAGTATTCCCGATGGAATATGACCTTACAATGATGGGGCTTGGTGGCTCTGTTCCTACTGCACAAGAAGGAATAACTGCAGAAGTATTAGTAGTACGTGACAAAGATGAATTAGAAAGAAGAAAAGACGAAGCAAAAGGGAAAATTGTCCTTTTCAATGCACCATTCGTGAGTTATGGGCAAACTGTTCAATACAGATTCTACGGTGCTCAGTGGGCGGCAGAAGCAGGTGCTATTGCTAGTCTTATACGCTCAGTTAGTCCAACTGGAATGGACAATCCGCACACTGGAATGATGGCTTATGTAGATTCATTACCTAAAATTCCACATGCAGCAATAACTTTAGAAGGTGCAGAGTTACTCCAAAGATATCAAGACAATGGTACAACCCCAGTAATCAACTTAACAATGCACGCAAAGCACTATCCAGATGCTATCTCACATAATGTAATGGGTGAAGCAAAAGGAAGTACTATGGCTGACGAAATAATTTCTGTTGGTGGTCACATTGATGCTTGGGATGCTGGACAAGGTGCACACGATGACGGTGGAGGATGTATGACTACCTGGGAAGCCGTAAAGTTAATAAATGACCTCGGTTTGGACAATAAGCGTACTCTAAGAGCAGTAATGTGGACTAACGAAGAAAACGGTGCAATGGGCGGTAAAGAGTACGCTAAAGGCTTTGCTGACGAAAAGCATGCTATGGCATTCGAATTTGATGTCGGTACTTTTGCTCCACTTTATATTCGTTTTTCAGGCTCCGAAGAACTATTCGAGCAAGTGAAGAAATTCGAGCCATTATTACAAAAGGTCAACCCACAAATTACTGTTGCAAAAGGTGGTGGCGGAGTAGATATTGGACCACTTGTGGAAACAGGTGTTCCAGCTATGAGCTTAAGCACTGATGACCAAGGTAAATACTTTTGGTATCACCACTCCCCTGCTGATACTTTTGATAAGGTAGACGAGAAAGATTTCAAACAATGTGTAGCGGCTATTGCTGTTACTATTTACTTATACTCAAATTTAGAATTAAACTAATCACATTTACAATGACAAAACAAGAACTTTGCAAAAATATATACGATGTTGCGCACATAATTGGTGAGTTCAAACTTCGCTCAGGCGTTACGAGCAACGAATACTTCGATAAATATCAATTCGAATCACGTCCCAACTTGTTAAAGAATATAGCCAAGTATATATCACAAGATATAATGCCTGGTCTTCAATTCGATTTATTAGCACCATTAGAAATGGGAGGAATACCAATAGCTACAGCTATCTCTCTTCAAGATGATTTGGATATGGTGTTAGTTAGAAAAGAAGCAAAGGAGTACGGCACTTGCAAACTTGCAGAAGGCCCAAATATAGAAGGGAAAAGATTATTAATAATTGAAGATGTTGTGACTAGCGGCGGTCAGATTGTACTTAGTGCTAATGATTTACGTGAGCGTGGTGCAATAGTCGAAGAAGCTATTTGTGTGATTAATAGAGAATCTACTGGTGAAGAGAATTTGAAGAAAGAAGGAATAAAATTGCATTCTCTTTTCACAATGACAGAATTGAAGGGTAGTTAATTGAAATTGGCTACTTAGCTATTATTATTATCTCGGTTCGCCGATTAAGTTTTCTACCAAAATCAGTTTTGTTAGAAGCTATTGGCCTTCTTTCGCCGTAACCCGCAGTTTTGATTCGTCTTTTAGCAATACCATTTTTTATAAGATAACGCTTAACACTTTCAGCTCTCTGTTTAGAAAGTCTATCATTAGTAGCATAGCTTCCGATTGCGTCAGTATGACCTTCTATCATAACAACTACATTCTCTCTGTTTTTCATAAATTCCGTCATTATTTCTAATTCAGGAACAGTATCCGGCAGATTTGAGCTACCAGTCTGATACAGCATATTTTCAATAATTAGCTTTCTACCTAATTCTACAATTGGAATAGTCTTTTTTGTTAGCTCTTCTTTTCTTTCATTAATTATTGCAATATCAATGCTATCAGGAATAGCTGGTTTATTTGTTCTGTATTTTAATGCATATAGATTTGTCAACTGATTTGAAAAATTATCCAAAATAGTTGAAAAAGGATAGTCTATATCGTAGAAGTTCCCACGAGTATTCGATGATATATAATTATACGCTGTAAGTCTTGGTGGGACAATACTAAATACTCTAACTTGATCTTCAAATAACTTCTTTGTTATTGACTCTGTAGTATGGTCACTCGTACCTTTTCCAGTTTCACCAGCTTGATGATATGGCGCATCAGTCACTAAAACAGCTACCTTATTCGCAGCAGGTCTAAATTCTATTTGGTCAGCAGTTGCCTCTAATGCTTCAAGAGCATTCTCCTTAACATCACCACCACCTCTAGCTTTTACTCTACCAATCCAACTAAGGAAATCATTAACATCTGGTGTTGGTTGATATACTCTATCAACTTCATCTGAAAATAAAACTAATCCAAGCGTATAGTCAATACCTCGGGTTTTAAGAAAGTCTGTCAAATCACGAACTTTTTTTCTAACTGCATCGATATAAGATTGCATAGAACCAGTCTGGTCTATTACAAAAACAAAATCAACAGGAACTCTTTCATTAATTGATAGTTTATCAACTGAAATCACTTGGTATTCTTTTCCATTTTCTAATACACTCAATCCTTCAGAATATAAAGTATCTAATGCCTGACCATATATATTATACGCCTCAACAATTACCTTAATAATAGGATAATTGGAAATGTCGACATTCTGGATTGTAAGTTTAATCTCCTTTTGCTCATAGGTAACTTGTGCTGTTCGCATCAGATCTTGCTTTTTAGCTAACGAATCTTTAGCAGAAGGGACTTTTGTTAATGTATCTGATTGATTTGCAGATAAACTAACTAAAGAGAATAGGAATGTTAATAATAATATATACATGGTTTTTAACATAGCTGCAAGTTACTGAAAGATAGTATAAAAAAAAACCCCTCTGTTTTAAACAGAAGGGCTTGTTAAATCAAATTACCAATTTAGATAGTTATCCTAAGAACAGGACTTATCATAAAGAAGTTTTGAATTTCGAAAGGTCTGATTTCGTCCCTTAGTATTGTAGAGAATCTTCCTTCAAGTAAGAACCAGTTCCCAAATATTGGCATATAAGCTTGAGCTAATAATATCTGATTTGATATTTGCATGCTTAAGCTAAATGGAAATGCTTGTTGATTTCTATACTGAGCTCTGAAATAGAACCAATCACCAAATGAATCTGGTTTGTAAGTTTGTAGTCCAGAAACTCCGTTTCTTTCTAAAGTATAAGAGAAATTTTCTTCATACATTAAATATTCATCAACTTGAGCATAACTTGCACCAACATCAAATCTGAAATAATGTGATGGTGTATTATCTGAACCTAACCACCAGTTATAAAATAACGTCGCTTGACCAGTCTCTCTTAATAAAGGAGCAACCCCAAGAACATCAACATCATCGTTACCACCTCTTCCATCAGTAAAGCTAGCATCAGTATTTGCATAAGTGCCATAGTCACCAGGAGCAACTGCTTCAGTTCTTAAATCGCTAAATGGAAGTTCTAAGTTCAAACCTATACCGAACTGCGGGTGGAAAGGCATGTGAACATCAAAACCTGCAACAATTTTACCATCAGGGCCAGAATTCAATATTCTGTTACTTACCCAAGAAAAAGCTGTTCCTTCGTTATCAATACCAGATGAATGTCTGTAAGCACCACCTAAGTATGCATTGATTAATCTTGGTACATACTCACGAGTTTCAGGGTCAGTGTTGTTCATTAGTGGTCTTTGTAAAGTCATTTTACTTTCACCAGCTGACCAAAAATGGTAACCAACTTCATCTGTACCAACTTTATTATTTAGCCAAAACCCAGTTTCACCAACTTTAAGTGATTGCTCAAATAATGATAGAGTAATCGCTTGAATTTTATCTTCTGGCCTCAAATAGTCTTGAATTGCAGTTGCCTCAGATGGCTTAACTGGAACCTCAGGTGGAACCTCAATGTAACAATATGTTCTTGGGTCAGCACCTGGAGTTGGTCTTTCAAATCTATTGTAGTTCTTATCGCCAGATAGATACTTAGAAATAGTCTTTATATTTTGATCTATTTCTTGAGGGTTCATTGTTGCATCACCACAAGAAAGTAAAAGTATTTCATAATTTCTTTCTCTGGGAGGCTTTGGTGAAGCTAATACTTCAATTTCTTCTATATTTAATTCGTCCTTTGAGTACCCATATATTGAGAACGCTTGATATATCTGGAATTGTAAATCCGGTTCACAAACCTTCCAACGTGGGAACATTTTTCGTAACTCATAATCTATAGTCATTAGTGAGTCAACGTAGTCATAATCACCTGATGCCTGAGCATTGCTAGTGTAAGTAGCTCCTGCTATCATCAAAATGCTTACTATTATTAAAGATGTTATTTTTTTCATATTTATATTTCTTTCTGTTTTACAATTTTTAGAATACATAGATCAAACGTGCCATAGGGACTAACAATGAATTCATTTCCCAAAGTCTTGGCTCCTTTCTGAATGCTACTGCATATCCGTTAGCTTCTAATCTAATAGAGAAAGTGTTTTCAACTACTGGTACTTGAACCCAACCATTGAATTGTAATGATTCATCGAAGTACTGAATACCACCACCAAACGGTGTAGTGTTATTAGTAGTCATAAATTCTAATTTACCAGAAAGACCGCCAACGAATTCGCTACCTCTTTCTTCAAATGAAGCTTCTGGTTCTTCATCATCCAAGTCAATATTGTATCCCCAATCTTCCATTGAGTAACCAGTACCACCAAGACTAAATCGCATGAAGTAATCTTCATCAACACTGATACCAAAAGTATAATGTGCTTGCAAATTAAATCTCATTAGATGATCATTTTGGAATGGGTTTTGATTAAATGTCAATGGATCTAAATCAGCACCAGCTGTACCAGGACCTGGTTCAGCATCTCCGAATACATATCCAAAATTGACTCTAAATACATCACTTCTTGGGATGATAGCAAATGGGAAGTCTAACTCACCAGCTACACCAACACCACCATAAGTCATAGTACGTTGTTGGTTGAATACATCTTCAGAGAATGATCCCCAACCATCAGTTGGTAGTATAACTCCAAATTTCACATTCTTCCATATAGCAGACAATGTCATTCTGTTACTCCAGAAAGAAGGATAGTTAATACCTTCAATGCCATACTTAAGTTCAATACCAAAGTTTGGTAGGAAATCATTACTAGCTCTTCTTGGATTTATTAATTTGTTTCCAAGTGAGTCAGTTGCAATAGAACCGTCTCTCTTTCTTTGGTACTGTATGTCATATTGTATCCAGCTAATCAAATCAGGACTTGCAGTAAGTATATTGCTTTTACCTATATACTTCTCAGGTTGTCCTGCTGATATTCTTTTGTAAATCTGAATATCTCTAGAATTAATTCTATTATTGCTGATCAGTGGCTGAGATACTCCGTAAACCTTATCTAGGTAAATTACATCAGTACCAATTGCTCTTGCAGCCATAGTTTCGTTCTCAAAGTTACCTTGAATCAAATATGCATAAGTTAAGTCATACATATTCTCGTAACCATACTTAGCAGGATCTATCTTAGTATCTTTAAGTCTATCATAAGAATAGATATTATCAGTAGATACAAATTCTAAATCTTCTCTAATCTCTCTCTGAGCCTGGTCAAAGTCTAACTCCATATAAATCATACCAATGATTCTATCCGGAAGTTCCCCTTTTTCAGGACGAGATGTAACTAAGTAAGCCTTAGGTGTAGTAGCTTCTCCACCACCAACTAATTGGTCATACAAATTCTTGTAAACACAATCCAAGATTGTTGCTTCTGGAGGAGTATATCCTGAAGTTATTATAGTTCTAGCTATTTCTGTTTGAGAGCTCCCAGACAAAATACCTTTTTCAACTATATCCTTAATTGCAGGATCAACTTCTTCCAAACACTTCGCATCTGCAGCACCGGCACTTGTGGCTTTCTTCCTTTTAGATTCTACAATCTCTTTTAACTCGTCTGGAGTTGTGATTTTGTAGACGTTCACTGCACCAAATCTATAGTTTTTGAACTTAGATAGTATGGAAGTTACATCATCTATTCTTTGTGCTTGCGTACTAGTTAATGCAAACCCAAATAAGATAAGGAACACCGCATATACTTTAATTGTACTTTTGTTCATTAATTTACCTTTGAAATATTAATAGTCTTCGTAATAATCATTTTGTGCTTCAACTTTTTGCTTAACGCTCACTGAAATCTTTATTGGCTTAGGAGCTGACTGAACACCATTAACTGGGTTTGTCGCAACTGCTTGGCCAAGAATTTCTACAGTACCTCTTATATTACCATCATCATCAGGCTCACCTCTTAGAGTTAAGTCAATTTGAGCTTTACCACCTTTGATTGTAATATTTGGTTTTCCAACTGCTTGGTAACCAGGTATTCTGACTTGTGGAGGAGATAGAGATATATCCACCTCTGCTTCGGCATCACTACCTTCTTGTCCAATTTTAGGAGCAGTAATGTTAATACCAGATACTCTAACTCTAAGCATTTCGCCGTCAACAGAAACACTGTTTTGTTGATTTATAGTTGCTACACCTGGCTCAGCTTGAAGTATAGTAAATTCATGTTTAGGGAATATATCAACTTCTTGCTTAGTTATAGGGTCAGTCCACACTATTCTTAAAGAAGCTTTTTTCATATCAGCTGAGAAGTATAGATTGTCAGCTCTTGTTGCACCAAGACCTGTCATCAAGCCTCTATCTTGAGCATCAGCATCAGTTTCAAAATAATAACCAAATTGCTCAGGCTGAATTTTGTTACCCGAAGGTGGCTCAAAGTTGAAGAACAATTGCTCACCATATACTGCCAAGAATCCTAACTTACTTTTAAGAGCATTTATTTTCTCTTCAACTAAAGAAGGGAAAACAACTAGATTTGGAGTTTTCTCATCTTCTTTACCTTGCAATTGGTGTTTAACTTTTAATATATAATTACGTGGACCACCATTAGCATTAGCTGCTAATTCTTGGCTCACTGTTCCTATATAATCAACGCTACCACCACTTCCAGGAGTACCTTCAGTTGCTCTTTCAAAGCTTACCGTCGCAACTGGCTGGCTAGATGGCCCTGCAGCTGCATCGTGAACAGTACCTCTTATTACATTTGCATCACCTTGATAAGGTGAAATTGACATTCTAAAATTAACTTTGCTGTCGTCGAACCTATAGAAATTATTAGCAATTTGAACGACTGGTTCAGCAATTTTTGGCTTAGGAGTCATAACACGTATGTTAAACTCTATATCACCTTTGTTTTGATCAAAGTTTTGAGATTGACCTGGAGTCAATAGTTTAACTATATATCCATACAATCTGATGTTTCCAATCAAATCTCCAGCATCTTCTTCTGTAGAAGCACGCTTTTTAGCTTCATCTATTTGCTCATCAAATTCACGGAATCCACCTGCTGATGTTAATACATCTTCTTCAGGGATATCATATTTTTCTAATTTTCTTCCTAATTCTTTTTTAACCTTTAATAGATCTTCTATCTTAAGTTGTACTGTACCAATATTAACAGTAGCTTCTTTATCAAGTTCTTCTACTTTTTGGTCAGAACGCACACCCAAGATTCTATTAGTTCTTGATACGAACCTTAATTTATACCAACCAGCTTTACTTGGCGGTTGGAAGTTCACAACAAATGCACGCTTGTTCAGAGTTCCTCTGTTACCATAAATTCCAGAAGCCATCTTAGTTTCTTCCTCAGAGTAGAAGAAAACGCTATCTTCTGGAGTATTACTTGGCGCAAAAGTTGAACCATGTATAACTCTTCTTTCTGGGTCATAAATTGGGTGCATTAGTTCGGTGCTAATATCACTTAAATCTAATGATTCGAAAGTAGCATTATCGTCCATCAATATTTTTTGGACACCGATAAATTCCCAGATTTCATTTGACTCTGGATCTGTAACAGTATTACCTAATTCAAACTCAGCGAAATCGTAATTCTTTTCCTTGAAAAAATCATCCCCAGGGAAAGGAGGAACAGCACCAGTCTCTTGGCTACTATTGTAGAACACTTGATATTCTAAGTCCTCTACATTAGCCAAACGAACTAATTTTTCTAATCTTTCTAAGTATTCTTTCTTTGGTTCACCTTCCAGTTGTCCGGAAGTTGCACTAACATCAGTCACACCTACTTCTACTATATATCTTCTATATGATTTGATATCAGTACCAAGCACTTCTTTAATATTCACACCTGGAGGTGGAATAGTAATCTCATCTTGTGGTCTTGTGTTAATACCTTCAGTACCTGAACCAGACTGAAGTTGCGAAAGGATTGATTGGACAATCTTCATTGCCTCTTTTTGCTTTTTGTGAAGGTGTTCTTCCGCTTCATCTCTCTCTACGATAATAATTAGGAGCTCTAATACTACCGCTAAGTAAAGTACGAAATATACCTTTCCAGCACCGCCTTTAGACATCTTTTACCTTTGAATTATTTAACTTTTGTTTCAATTTTAAATATAAATATAACACACTGTAAATATACATTTTGTGAAATGCAATATTGCAGTATATCTATTTTACGAATTTTAATTTAAATTTTCAAATAGTAAAAAATGGTTTATAAGCACTCTTTATTTTTATTATTTACAATAAATTCTAAATTTACTTTAGTGGAAAGGTTTAATATAGAAAAAAATATTTTAAAATGGAAATAATTATTATAGGTGCAGGTGATATTGGATATCAATCTGCACGAAGATTTTCGAAAGAAAAACACAATATAGCACTAATCGAAAGCAACGAAGAATTAGCTGAATTTGCCTCTGATACTCTTGATGCTATGGTTATTACAGGCAACGGTTGCAGTGTTGCTAAACTTATTGAAGCAGGAGTGGAGCGAACAGATGTGCTAACTGCACTTACTGATAATGACGAGGTAAATATACTTGCGTGTAAAATAGCAAAAAAATATGGTGTAGAAACCACTATTGCAAGAGTACGTAACCCCGAATACCTTTCCGAAGATTCAATTATTACAAAAGAGGAACTTGGTGTTGATCACTTTCTACAACCAGAAAAAGAAACTGCCGATGCAATAGTAAGGTTAATAAAGCAGTCAAATGCAACTGATTTAATCGAGTTTGAAGGTGGTAAGTTAAAATTCTTTGGGTTACGATTAGACAACAGCTCTAATTTACTTCACAAAAAGTTAATGGATCTAAGCATTGAACTGAAAAACCCTCCACTTACTGTTACAGCCATTAAAAGGGGGCACAGCACAATAGTACCTAAGGGTAATGACATTTTGCTACCAGGTGACCAAATATATATGGTGTGTGACCCCAATTACTTAGATACAGCAATGGACTATTTAGGAAAAAAGAAAAAAAATATAGAAGACATATTAATTATAGGTGGTGGACTGACTGCTACTTTTATGGCTACTCAGCTCGATGGCGAAATCAATATGAAAATTATTGAAAATGATGAGAAAAAAGCTGTTGAAATAGCAAGTAAGCTAAGCAAATCTCTTGTCATTAATGGCGATGGCTCAAACTTAGACTTATTGCTCTCAGAGAATTTGGATTCTATGGATCAATTCATTGCAATTACTGGTGATGACGAAACAAATATTATTACAAGTATAGTTGCTCAACACATGGGTGTAAAAAGAACTGTAACACTAATTAAGAAAAGTGAATACTTACCACTAACACCTGCACTTAATATGGATGCAGTAGTTAGTAAACAACAAATTACCGTAAACGCGATAACTAGATTGATAAAAGGAAAAGACATTGCAAAGTTTGCTGAGTTGCCTGGGTTAGATGCAGAGATTGTTGAGTTTATAGTAAAAGATAGCTCGAAAGTAACCAAAAAGCCAATAATGAAGCTTAAGATTCCAGACGGTGCAGTAATAGGTGCCATACTCCGAAAAGATGAACTTATTATTCCAAAAGGGGGCATTCAAATACAGACTGGAGACAGAGTTGTTGTGTTCTCACTACCAGAAGAATTTGCCAGCGTAGAATCACTATTTATATAATCAATAGCATAGAATATGAATTATAAAATTGTACTTAGAGTATTAGCTTTCTTATCTATTTTTCTCGGCTTCGGTATGCTATTACCATTGCCCTTTTCGTATTACTATAATTCTGGCGATGCACAATCGCTAATAATCTCAGCAGTAATATGTTTTGCTATTGGTACACTTGCATTTATTACTACGGATAAGAAGAATGACTTAAAGACAAAAGACGGTTTTGCTATTGTTACTTTTGGATGGATAATTATGGCATTGCTCGGCAGCTTGCCTTATGTTCTCTCTGGGGCAATACCAACTTTTACTGATGCCTTCTTTGAATCTATGTCTGGGTTCACAACAACTGGTTCAACTATACTTTCCGATATTGAAAGCTTACCAAAGGGGATATTGCTTTGGCGTAGTATAACTCACTGGTTTGGTGGTATGGGTATTATTGTACTAACAATAGCTATTCTCCCATTCCTTGGAATAGGTGGTATGTCTCTATTCAAAGCGGAATCCCCAGGCCCAATTTCAGACAGATTGAAGCCTAGAATAACTCAGACTGCAAAGCTACTGTGGGGAGTATATCTACTTTTCACTGCTTCCGAATTAGTACTCCTTATGTTAGGAGGAATGGATTTTTACAATTCACTAAATCATGCATTTGCGACTTTGGCAACTGGTGGTTTCTCTACTTATAACTCAAGTATAGCTGGGCAATCAGCCTATATACATTATGTAATTATATTCTTTATGTTTTTGGCTGGGACAAACTTCTCGCTACACTACCATTGGCTAAAAGGTGACTTCAAAAGCGTTATTAAAAGCACAGAATTTCAATTCTACTTCTTTATGGTACTGATTTCATCTGTCTTCATCTTCACTGATATTTACAGTATGTACGAAGGTGCAGTGGAGCCTGCCATCCGTGATGTTCTATTCCAAGTATTGGCAATAGTTACAACAACTGGTTTTGCCACAGCTGACTTTGAACAGTGGTCTATGGCGTCGCAAGTATTGATATTGGCTCTTATGTTCAGTGGTGGTATGGCTGGTTCTACTTCTGGTGGTATGAAGATAATTAGGGTGATGCTATTATTGAAGTTCGCACGTAAGCAATTCGTAAAAGTATTGCACCCAAAAGCAATATCGCCTATCAAGGTTGGTGACACCCGAATAGATGACAAGGTAGTGCATGATGTACTCGGCTACTTTGTTTTATACATATTCATATTAGCAATATCGATTTACTTGCTAATACTATTCGGATTGGATTTTGAGACTGCAATTGGTTCAGCTATTACAGCAATCAACAATATAGGTCCTGGACTTAACTTAACTGGTCCAACGGATAATTTCGGCTTTTTGCCCGATTTTTCTAAATGGCTTATGTCATTTCTAATGTTAGTCGGAAGGTTAGAGGTACTAACAGTAATTATACTGCTTGCTCCGTCTTATTGGAAAAAGTAGGGGTTGTTTGTTAAGTAGCAATTATACAAGTCTTTGAAAAATTCATATAAATTAATATGTGTACTAATAATAGTGGCTAATATATTTTGGCTGCCTTTTTCTATTTATCTATTACTAATGAACTTTGGACGAATGGGTTTTGGTATAATAGTTTTCCCTATCTCATTAATTATTAACTTACTATTGATACCAGCTTTTCATGATTTAAGAGTTGAAGAATGTCGCTATGAAGTAATAAATACAGTTGGTTTATTATTTACAATTATAGTCAGCTTTTTTGTATTCTATATTTATCTAATTCTTTAGGAGCTAATAAGATAATTACTAAAATAAGTTTAAAACTATAATGCTCTATGATTTAATTATCGTAGAGCTTTTTTTATTTATTTGACCTAATCAATTGATTTGCGTAAATTAATTATCTATGAAAAAAATACTAATTATACTATTTACTTTGCTTCTGTGCTCAGACCTGCTCACTGCTAATGAGATTATTCCAATTTGGAATAGAAGCGTAGAAGCACCTGTACAGGACATGGAATTTTTAAAAGGACAAGAAGAAATAATCATGCTTGTTGGAGAAAGGCCAAACGGTTTAATTCAAAAGAGAAATTCTCATACTGGTGATTTGATTAATTCAAGGTCTCAATCATTGTCTTCGATATCTAAGCTTGCACTTACACCCGACAGTACAAAATTCTTATTTTTAAGTGGTAGTATTATTAGGTTAGTTAATACTGATGAGGAGTTTACTGTTTTAAATCAATTTTACATTCCTCAAGAAAGTGATAGCATTTTACTATACTTCACTTCATTAGCTGTAGACCCTATTAGACCTATTGTATATCTTACCACAAGGGGTTGGATAAAAGATATCGCACAATATGCAGATAAGTATAAGGTTACATCGTATAATTATGAGACAGGTGTGAAAGTTAAAGATTATACTCAATATGGAGGTGAAGAGTATTCAGTTCTAAAGACATCTCACGATGGCAAATATCTAGCAGCTATGAATGATGGAGATACTTACTTAAGAATTAGGGATATAGAAAATGATGAACTAATAGTAAATAATCCGCTTTTTGATGGTAGTAGTCATAGAAACAGTACCCCGAGAGATATTTATTTTTCTAATAATGAAAAAATATTGTCTATCTTTCAGGGAATTTCTCCAGAAAACTACTACCTGAAGATAAAGGAAGTGGGACATATAGATTTAATATAGAAAATGGAGATAGAGAGTTGTTACTTCCTAACGAGGTTTATGGTAGTGACAAACTAATTTTTATTGATAATGAAACAAGGATACTCAACACTTCAAACAATAGTATAGGTGTAATCAATAGAAATACTAATAAACTAGAATGGTATGGTATACCACCTGATAATATATATTCCACAACTGTTATTTGTAGTAATATTTTTGATTTTTTCTTGGGAGCTGCAGGATCTAGTAATATTTCTAAATTCAGATACGACAGAGAAACATCAGTTGAGCTAACAGAACAAACCAACTCCTTCACTATATCACCTAGCCTAGCGGAAAGCTATATAGAGATAAATGATATAATTAGTACGGCAGATGCTGTTTATACCATCAACTCTATGACAGGGGAAGAACTGATGAAGTTCAATGCAAATAAGATTGACATTATTAATATTGACAAACTAAGCAGCGGTACTTACTTCATCACTAAAAAAGTAGGTAACAAGACCGAAACTCAGAAGTTTATCAAAAGATAAACATTGAATTGTTTAATACTAGAAGGCTCTATGATTTAATTAACGTAGAGCTTTTTTATTATTTACTTCTCTGGCTTTTCCATCACAGTACCACAATTGTCGCAAGTTCTCGCTTCCTTATCAGCAAAGAATTCTTCCATTTTCACTGGTAGTTCTGTTACAATATTTTTCATTGCAAATTCTTTACGTGCTAACTTGTTCTGGCAACTCTCGCAATACCATTCTAGGGCATCTATTTCGCCATCTCTTCTTACCTGCTCTATCACTAAGCCAACTGTGTTTGCCGGTCTTTGAGGTGAGTGAGGTATTTTGCCCGGTAGTAAGAATATTTCACCTTCCTTAATATTTACATTGCGGAATTCGCCATCATCTATTATCTTGACTGTTATGTCCCCTTCTACTTGATAGAAGAACTCAGGTGTCTCATTATAATGGTAATCTTTTCTGCCATTTGGGCCGCCAACGACCATTATTATCATCTCGCCGTCTTTGTACACCTGCTGATTTCCAACTGGTGGTTTCAGTAGGTGGCGGTTCTCATCTATCCATTTCTTAAAATTAATCGGTGGTATTTTAGCTGTTGACATAATTCTTACTCCAAGTGGATTTATTTTTTCTATCTTTTTAAAATTAGCAAATAATTTTATAAATCTAAACTTTTGGTAATATTATTTTAAGCTAATCTCTGCTTTCGTGGCTTACTTACATACTTCTTAGTCCAGTAAATAGTGAAAGGTATTAGAACAACCGTTGGCAAGAACCACAAAACCCATGCAGGATCAAACATCCTCACATTGTTGACTAAGAAGGCAGTAATAGTTGATATATATACCCCAATCATTAGTCCTATGTGTTGGGTCAGCCACTCTAATTTCCTTATTTTCCTTCCTCTCAGTTTCATATAGTACACCCTAAACATAGAGAAAACATTGGAAAGAGAAACCAGCCCAAAAACAAGCAACACAATTTTAAGAGTTGCTATCATCATTACTGCATTCACCAATCCTATAGCATTTACAATCCAGTCCATTGCTTTTGGGTTCATTTCTTTATTTCTAATTGCCCTAATGCCGAAGTAATTCATATGAACTGCAAAAACTCCAAGATGAGTAAAAAAAGTAAACCCATCGTAAAGAGAAGTAATTAGAGCAGTAATTGCTACTATAAACATAGCATAGTAGAAGTAAATTCGGGTCTTTTTATGGGGACTTCCACCTTTCTTTGTGATTAGTGGTATTAGTCCTAAGCCAAGTGAAGCAATACCTGCCGATATATGAATAGTAAGAAATATAGTATGAATTAATCCCATTTTTAAACCAATATTTGTTCAACTTTTATGAAACAAATATTGGGTAATTCATTTTCTCATCAAACCTGAAAGGTATGTGTAGCAAGGTTTGGGATGAATGGCAAAGCATTTTTTACGAACGGCAAACTTTGTTTGCTAACTGGTAAGCTTTTCTTTTACAAAATCATCCAGCTTTCTTGAAACTGGGATAAGCAAATCATTATTTTCTAAGTGCAATTTATACCCTTGAGCATTTCCAGTTACATTAACTACATAATTCAGATTGACAATATAGCTTTTGTGACATCTTATTATATTCTGAAAATCTATAAAAATGGCCTCAGTATTTTTCAGAGTGTTTCTGAGCAATTTCTTTTTTAACTGATCTGATGAATTATAATATATCTCAATATAATTATCTGCAGAAGTAATATAAACCAGATCATCTGCACCTATCCTTAAATCTTCATTTTCATTAATTGAAGTTAAAGTAATTTGTTTTGTGACATTATTCTTAGTTATTCGGTGTGTATTTATATCATCAGATAGTGCCTTGTACTTCTTATTATGAACTGCTTCGTTATACGTTATTATAAATACTATAGGCACTAAAAGCCAGCAGAACGGTATAAAGCTGAAATATTAATATTAGTTTTAAGCTAAGAGATATGTTAGCTAGATATGAAGTTAGTACAGCATTAGCTAAACCTATAAGACTGATATTTATAGTAATCCATAATATTTCTCTTCCAACTGTCCACTTCTCCTCGCAAAAATAATCGGGAAAAAGATAATTGAGATTAGAATTAAGACCAAATACCACAAAAGTAGTCACGCCCCCATAGCTAAGACAAATTAGGAATAAACTATATGGCCCAGAATCAATACCAAAGGGACGAAATGCATATAGAAAGAAAGTCACAAACAAACCAAACAACACCGACATTTTGGCTATTTCAATTAAGTCTTGTTTGAAAGGGTAAGGTCTTTGAAGCTTTTTTCTTATGCCTGTTATCAAATCCATTATTTACAAAGAGATGAATCTTGCAATTACATCGCCATTATTATCCCTAAATAATAGCTCGCCTTTTACTATTTCGAAGTTAGCAGTATTTTCAAATGCTGACAAATAGTTATCTTCAACTGTCATGTCTCTGCACATCTTCCTTGTTGCCAATATATTTTCGAATTTGATTCCTCTTCTTCCTTGGAGGGAAAATTCACCTGAAAAATTATTACAACCAGAATAACCATGCACTCTTCCCTTATCAACTAGTTCCATGTGAGCAAACTGATTCGATTCATTAATATCTACCCTTACAGGTGTGTCCATAACCTCAACTAGTAGCCATCTCTGGTGGGTCAACTCTATTGATTCAACTTTAATCATATACTCGCTACCTAGTACTAACTTCACATCATCACCTATGGGCAGTAATCTATTCTCTTCTACTTTGAATCTGTTGTAACCTATGTCAGGATTATCATTCTGAAGAGTTATTTCGTTCCTTTCAGCATTCCATGTTATCCTACCTGTAAATCGCTGAATCAATGGTTTGCTCGAGCCAATGTATTCTATCAAAACTTCGTAGCTATCGTCTCCCCTTAGAGTAACTACTTTTCTTTTTCTCATACAGTCATTACAATATTCCAACCCAATATACTCACCTTGCCAATCGAGAGAAACGAACCCATTGTGGTTATCTGTCTCAGTCTCTGTGTGTTCAATTTCAGCTGGGGTTTTCACTTGATCTACAGAAAATCTATTTGTCGACTTGCAGCTTGAGAGCAAAATTACTGAAGCGAATAATAGTAAAAAATATGCTATGTTCTTATTCATAAATCCTTAGTATGGTTGAAATTTAAAGAAAGTACTTTTTTGTTAGAATGAGTATAATTACTTATTTCACATTAGATTTAATTTAATAATTTATGAAAGATAAAAAAATAATTTCAGAAATTCTTAATAATAAAACGGAGCAAAGTATGGGAAAGTTCGAAGTAACAAAAAGAAGCAATGGTGAATTCCAATTCAACCTAAAAGCTGGAAACGGTCAAGTAATTCTTACAAGTGAGGATACAAAGCAAAGCCAAGCTGTATGAACGGAATAGAGTCAGTTAAGAAAAACTCTCAAGATATGGCAAGATTCGATAAGAAAGTAGCTAAAAATGGTATGCACCACTTCAACTTGAAATCGACTAATGGTCAGATTGTTGGCTCTAGCCAAATGTACTCATCAGAAGATGGTTGTGATAATGGTATCACTTCAGTACAGAAAAATGCTGCTGATGCAGAAGTAGTTGACAACTCATAATCTCTTTTTGACAAGAGAATAGTAAATAGTTAAAAAGACTATCCATTAAGGGTAGTCTTTTTTGTTTTTTATAGTTATTTATTCCTTTCACTTTTCTAATTTTGTATCCCCAAAAAGACAAATAAGGAAAAAAATAACATGTGGAATCAATCCGGATTAATATTCAAATCACACCCTTGGCATGGTGTACCAATTGGTGAAGACTCACCCAAGATAGTCACTTCGTACATAGAGTTAGTACCTGGCGACACAGTAAAATATGAGTTAGACAAATACACTGGATATCTGAAAATAGATAGACCTCAGATTTACTCTAGCGTTTGCCCTACCTTATATGGAATGTTGCCTCAGACTTATGCTGGTAAAAAAGTAGCTGAATATTGCAATGAAAAAACAGGCAGAACAGACATAGTTGGCGATGAAGATCCACTTGATATATGTGTTATTACTGAAAGGATTGTTCCTTATGGTGATATATTACTCAATTGCCGACCAATTGGAGGTATGCGAATGATAGACCACGGCGAAGCTGATGATAAGATAATAGCAGTGATGAACGATGATTTGGTATATGACGAGAGAAATGACATTGATAGAATTCCTGAATCAATAATCAGAAGACTAAAGCATTATTTCCTTACTTACAAACAAAACCCAGACGAAAAGGACAACAACTCTGTTCAAATCACTGATGTATATGGAAAGGAAGAAGCATACGAAGTGATACGCAGAGCCAGATTAGACTACAATGACAAATTCCCAGGTCTTTCGGTTACTTCTGCATCGACTAGACCAGACGTGGAGTTTGATTGATAGCGTGAGGGTGGTAGGTTAATCTAGCTTGAGGCGGAATAATTCTTTGTTATTAGCTATGTATAAATAATCATTATCTAGATCAAAGTCTACAATATTCTCAGTTGGCGGATATATTGTTTTGCATTCACCATTTCTGTCTAATACATATACATTACCATTATCGTAATCCATCACATAATTTTTACTTTTTAATTAGTTTTACAAAGTAACATAGTTAATAAATTTCCTGTTCCGATTTTCCTTCCACTACTATTAAAAGTAGTGGAAGTTTTTATATCGTATTTACCTTGTAACCATTCAGAAACTATGGGACCAGAAAGGGCTAGAAATTAAGAGATAGTTTTCCTATTTTTAACAAAAAGATATGGAGCTATAATGGCAAAAAAGACAAGCAGTAAAGGTGTTGTAAAAGAACCACAAGATATACCATGTCTAATTCTTTGCAACATAAACCAAGCTGTTTTTTGGGTTACACCTATATCTCTTGATAATTGTAATGAAGTTATGCCTTTCTTATGGGAAGTAATTAACCACACAGCTGTAAATCAGAGTCAAAAATAAGAGTGCAGAAATAAAGCGGAATAAGTTCAGCATGATAAACCCAATTATAATTTATTAGAAGATAAAATTGAATTTATAGAATAATTAGCAAATAGGCAAAAAAAAGCCCTTCCAATTATGAAAGGGCTTCTCAAAGGGTGAGCCACTTACCGGATTCGAACCAGTGACCTGCTGATTACAAATCAGCTGCTCTACCAACTGAGCTAAAGTGGCTTATTTTTAGAGTGCAAAATTAATACATTTTACATATACGAACCAAATAAAAAGCACATTATTTCAAAAATAATTTACTTTTTTTCTTCTTTAGCTCATATAATTGTCTTCTTCTATTATTCTGCACCATATATGAGCAATCAGAATATGGCATTCTTGTATTCTTGCGGTGTTATTGCTTGGGACTATTACAGTGCTATCACAAATTTCTTTGAGCTTTCCACCACCATTGCCAAGTAATCCGATTACATTTACTCCTCGGTTCTTGGCTTCCTTAGCAGCACGGAATATATTCTCTGAGTTACCACTAGTTGTAATTGCTATTAGCGTATCGCCTTTTTGTCCAAACGCTTCAACTTGCCTTGCGAATACATTTTCAAAACCAATATCATTACCACCAGCAGTGAGTATAGAAGTGTCCACCGTAAGTGCAATAGCAGGAATAGCAGCCCTATTGACACTACTACGCAACCTAACTACTAACTCAGCAGCTATGTGTTGGCTGTCGGCAGCACTGCCACCGTTCCCACAAAGTAATATCTTGCCACCGTTTTCTACACACTCTGAAAGTTGCTTAGCTGTGTTGTAGATTTTTTCTGTGCATTCGCTAAGTAACAGTTTCTTGGTTTCTATACTTTCGGTTATCTCTTCTGCTACGCTATTTTTTTGCATCTTTCAACCTTCGGTTCATTATACCAATTAATTGATCGCGTCCTTCACGGTTAACTGCTGAGTAAGGTAACACATCAATAACGTGGTTGCAAGCAGCAACTACATCACGAATTTGCGTTTCTCTATCAGCAATTGATTTTTTAGAAAGTTTATCAGTCTTGGTAAGTATAATTAGGTAATCTATACCACTATTCTCCAAAACTTCAATTAGTGCCAAATCCCTTTCCATTGGGTCATGGCGGCTATCAATTAGCACCGACACAAATAGCAGATCTTCACTTTGAGACATATACTCTAAGTTAAATTTCTCCCACTGGTCACGATATTTTTTGCCCTTAGCAGCATAGCCAAAGCCAGGTGTATCGACCAAGTACCAACTCTCATCAACTAAATAGAAGTTAATCTCTTGGGTTTTACCAGGAGTGCCCGATGTACGAGCTAAATTCTTACGGAAAACAATGCTATTGATAAGCGATGATTTCCCTACATTAGAACGGCCAGCAAATGCAATTTCGGGTAAACCGTCGTTTTGAAACTGCTCTTTGCTGACTGCACCAATTTTAAATTCTGCTTGAAAGTAATTCTTTTTCAATTTTTAGCTACTTATTTTGCTGTTATGAACATTTCTACTTTCTTAAGAGGATTGTCTTTGCTATCTCTTTCCATATTGACAATCTTGTCAGCTATATCCATACCATTAGTTACTTTACCAAATACTGTGTATTTGTTATTTAAGAATGTAGCATCATCAACACAGATAAAGAACTGAGAAGATGCACTATTTATGTCTTGGGCACGAGCCATTGACAAAATACCACGCTCATGGCTAATGTTACTAAATTCTGCGGGAACTTTCTGTTGGCTTGGGTCGCCCATTCCCCATGTGTTCTTAGGTTTATCTTTAGAATTTGGGTCGCCACCTTGAATCATAAACCCTGGAATAACCCTGTGGAATGCAGTACCATCGTAAGCACCATCTTTAACTAATCTGTCAAAATTAGCTACCGTTTTAGGAGCCAAATCTGGCCATAGAGCTATATCAATTGTACCAATAGACTTGCCTTCTACCTTGATTTCTATTTGATACTTTTTAGTTTTTTCTAATCTCTCGTCTTTTGCTTCTGAAATATTACTCATTGTAAACATCAATAATGTTAGTGATAAAAATAGTGTAAGTTTTTTCATTATATTTCTCCAAATAATAAATAAATGTTGATTTCTATAAAAAGAATAATAACACAACTACTCCCAAAGTTATTCTATAATAAATAAAAAGTTTAGTTGTATTTTTCTTTAAAAAATTAATTAAGAATGCGATGGCAAAATAGCCACTTATTCCTGCTACTACTGTAGCAACTGCTATAGTTACGTACATGTCGGAAGTAAGATACGCAGTAGCCTCATAAAATTCAAGCAATCCACTTCCTAATATAGCCGGTATGCTTAGCAAGAAGGAAAAGCGAGCTGCTGCCTCTCTATTCATCCCTGCAAAAAGTCCTGCAGTAATTGTAGTCCCAGAGCGAGAAGCACCAGGGACCAAAGCAAAAACTTGACCGAATCCCATTATTAAGGTTTCTTTCCAACCTAATGAGTCTATATCTGATTTTTCTTTATAAAGTATCTCTGAAAGCCATAGAATTAAAGCAAATATAATTAAAGCCGAGCCAATTACAAACGGATCTTTTGTTAAACTACCCCTTATTATATCTTTGAAGAGCAACCCAACAAATGCAATCGGGACAGAGCCTACTATTATATAACATCCCATCTTACTTTTGTGGGACTGTTTTTTGAAGGACTTTCTGTCACCCAAATTGTCTTTGAAAAATGCTTTAAGTATAGTTGTTATATCTTCCCAAAAATATACGAACACTGCAGCTAAAGTTCCCAACTGAACTACTGCAATAAATGAAGTCCATTGCTCTGGGCTTTGCTCTTTTATAGCATTCATTAGTTTCCCAGCTATTGTCATATGGGCAGTACTACTAATAGGAATGAATTCCGAAAGTCCTTGTACCAATCCAATTATTATTGCTTCTATAATAGACATATTAACCTAATGCTTCCATTATTTCTTCAAATTTTTCACCCGGTATTAACCCTTTGTCCAAAGCCATAAGAGCTAACGATTCACTCATGTTCTTATAAACTACGCCGTTCACTGACTCACCTAAAGCCAGAACATGATTCCTAACCGTTTCCATGTCGCCACGAACAACTGGTCCAGTAATAGCTGGCTTATCATTCTCTTCATTCAAATTATTAATCAGTGTAGTTTTCATGATATGGGGTAAGAAGTTTTCCCAATCTATTCCTGCCTCATCAGCTATATTCTTTGCTAATTCTACTGAAAGAGCCAAGAAGTTTGAAGCCGCAACTGCTGATGTATGATATAATGACCTATTCTCTATTGCTTTACTGCTCAAGTGAATTGTTTTACCATCAATCAAAGATATAAATTTTTCAATCAGCTCTTTATCATTGTATTCTGACTCTACACCCCAACTTGTACCAGCTAGAATATCATTTTCGCTTTTAGCAAAAGTTTGATAAGGGTGAGCTGCTGCTATTCTGTAATTACTTTCTAACAATGACTTCAATGCTTCTTTGTTCTTAGCCCCAGAAGTATGTAGGACCAAGGGAGAACAATTTTCTGTGTATTTTTTTAACTGCTCGGCTACTTCTTCTATTTGAGAATCCTTGACACAAATAAGTATAATATCGCAATCAAAATCGGCCTCACCCCAGCTAACAATTGACTCTGTGGTAAGTCCTAATTCTGTTAACTTTGCTTTTGTACTTTCCGAATTGTATACTATTTGATAGTTAATAGAATCAACTGTCTCTAACTTCAGAGCCAATGTACTTCCTACACTACCACCACCTATTATCCTTACCTTCATCATAGTTTTTCTATCTCATATCCATCTGGAGTGTCTTTAAGTTGGAATCCACGATTTTTAATTTCATTACGAATCATATCTGCCAAATCGTAATTTTTATCTTTCTTTGCTTTCAATCTTTTCTCTGCCAAATCTATTACTTCGCTAGGTACCTCTTCAATTGGCAATTCAAAGCTTAGTATTTCGAAGATTTCATTAAAACTCTTAAAAAACTCTATCATTTCTTCTTTTGAATTTTTACCCATTACCTGAGCAGGATTATTATTAACAAAGCTAAATAGCTCCGCTAATGCTTTTGGAGTATGCAGGTCATCTTTCAAATGTTGAAAGAAATGATAACTAAATTGAGTTACATCAATATAATCGTGACCATCTCTGTTTTCCATTAATTGGTGCACATATTTTTGTAATCTTTTTCTTGATTTACCAGCAGCCTCTACATCAGCAAAAGTAAAGTTGTATTTGGAACGATAGTGAGCAGAAAGCATAGCAAAACGGATATCAATTGGATCCAGCCCCTTGTCAATCAAATCACCTAGAGTAAAGAAGTTACCAGCTGACTTACTCATTTTAGCTCCTTCTACTTGCAAAAACTCATTGTGGAACCAATAGTTTGTTGGCTCTACTCCATATCCAGCTTTCGATTGAGCTATTTCGTCTTCGTGGTGTGGAAACTGAAGATCAATACCACCAGTATGGATGTCAAATGGTAACCCAAGTAACTCACGTTCCATCACAGAACATTCCAAATGCCAGCCAGGTCTACCTTCTAAAATCTTCCCATCTATTTGTAATTCCCAATATGGCTCATTTTCCTTTTTCTGCTTCCAGAGAACAAAGTCACTAACTTGCTCTCGTTCATATTCATCGGTGTCTACTCGATCACCCGAACGGAAATTTTCGAAATCAATATTTTTTAGCTTACCATATTTGTCTACTTCTCTCCACTTACCTACATTGAAGTAAACTGACCCATCGGACTGGTAAGCGAAACCTTGTTCAAATATAGCTAAAATCAAATCTTTCATTTGCTCTATGTAATCTGTAGCACAGGGCATTTCAAAAAAGTCTGATGTGTTGATAGCAAGCAAGCGGATATCTTGCAAAAATTCACTTTTATAATAGTTAGTGAACTGTTTTAAGTTTTGTTTTAAATCTTCTGAGCGATCACCCATTTTGGGTAACCACGCTTCTGGTTCATTTATTTTTTGAATAGTCTTATCATCTATATCAGTAATATTCATTACCCACTTTACCTTAAAACCACCAACCACACTCAGGGAACGTTGGAGCAAATCAGCACATAAGAATGCACGCAGGTTACCAATGTGAGCATAGTTATACACTGTGGGACCACAGCTATAGACTTTTATTTCATTCTTATCTATTGGCTTGAAAACTTCAATTGATCTTGAAAGCGTGTTATAAAGTTTGATTGGCATTATTTATTGAATATTTTGATAAATACAATTTCAAATATATACATTTTTGCATTAATGAGCTGAAAGTTATAAGTTCTATTTATAATAATTCAAGACTAAAGACTAATATTTTGGAAAAACTAAGTCATAATTTCTCACTAATTTTTCTTAGTTTCCATCTTTAGTCTAATAACAAGGCGATATTTATGCCACTCAAAGAAGAGTTTAGGTCACAAGGAAATTTTCTTTTTAAAAACCGAAGCTACTTACCACTTATAATTGTTGTAGTTGGAATAGCTGTTTATATTTATACTTTGTCAGATAAGAACATTTCTTTCGGCTCATTTAGTACAAACAACTGGGAATTCTTATTTTTAGCAATTGCAGCTATTGGGCAGTTTATAAGAGCTTATTCAGTTGGATTTGCTGCCAAGAACACATCAGGCAGAAACACTAAAGTTGGCCAGGTTGCTGACTCGCTAAATAGTTCTGGTATTTATTCAACTGTTCGCCATCCCCTATACCTCGGTAATTTTTTCATGTGGCTCGGACTTGCGCTTTTCACTATAAATCTTTGGTTCATCATTGCCTTTATTTTTATGTATTTGCTTTATTATGAGCGTATTATGTATGCTGAAGAAGAGTTTTTGCGAGATAAATATGGAAATGATTACGAGCAATGGGCATCTGTTACCCCTGCTATTATTCCTAGCTTCAAGAATTGGAAGTCACCCGAAGGTAGATTCTCCCTTTGGAAAGTAATAAAGCAAGAAAAGGCAGGAATACTCAACTTATTTTTAACTATTTTTCTGTTCAAAGTTATAGCTGGTTACTCTATTTATGAAGAATACAGCGTATTAAGTGACCGTTGGACTTGGGCTCTCTTTTTTGCTATATTATACTATATTATTGTTAAAACCGTCCAGAAGACAATAATGAAAAAGTGAAATAAAATAGTGGTTAGTTTTAAATGGATTTAAAACAAAAAACTGAAGATAAAGATGTAAGAATGCTAGTATTTCAAGGTAGTTGGTGCCCTATGTGCGTATCTGCTATGCCACAAATTGCAAGCTTTCTACAAAAGTATGAATTAGACGAAAGCAGAATAGAAATAATCAATGTAAACAGGTTTAAAACCAAACCAAAAGAAGAGATTAAAAAATATAACATTAGTAGAGTTCCTACTATTGTATTCCTGAGTGAGGGAGAAGAAAAAGAAAGAATTACCGAATATGCGCCAAGCGGATGGGTAAAAGACATGGAAGAGAAAATAGAGCTTATATAGCACTCTATGAATATCATTTTTTTTAATTCAACCTTATTTTGATAATTTTGTAAATAAATATCTTTTATCAATAAATATAAATGTAATAATATGTTAAAATCATTAATAGCAATCGTATTTGGTGTAGCTTTGTTAACTGCTTGTGGCGGTGGCGGAGATAGCGCAATGGACAAAGAGCCAGAAACAAAAACAGAAGCTCCTGCAGAAATGGAGAGCAACGAAGTGTCATTAACTATAGAAGGGAATGATCAAATGATGTTCAACAAGAAAGAGCTGAAAGTGTCAGCTGGTGCTGAAGTAACTATCACATTGAAACACACAGGTAATATGCCAGTAGAAACTATGGGTCACAACTGGGTATTATTAAAGCAAGGAACTGACATTGCTAAATTTTCTGGAGATGCTACTACTGTAGGTCTTGAAGGCGACTATATCCCTGAAGGTACTGATGCAGTTATAGCTCACACAAAAACAATTGGTGGTGGCGAAGAAACTTCTATCACTTTCACTGCTCCAGAAGCAGGTACTTACGAGTACATCTGTTCATTCCCAGGCCACTGGGCAATGATGAGAGGAAATCTGATAGTAGAATAACAACTACATTAAGAAGACAAAAAAAACTCAGCCCCAAAGGGTTGAGTTTTTTTGTTTATATCATGATTAGATTTAACTTAAAAAAAATAATTCGGCTATTTATGATTAAACCACATTCTATAATACGCTCCAAAAGAAGATCATTTGGCTTAGAAATTAGTGAAGATGGTAAACTCACACTTAGAGTTCCGAACAGAGCTACCAAAGCTGAAATAGAAGAAGTTCTTCTGAACAAAAAGCAGTGGATAGCTAGAAAAATTGCTTTGGCTAACTCAAAAAAAAGAATTGAATATAAATTTGATGAGTCAGATAAATACTTTTTTTTAGGCAAGCAATACCCAATTCTTCTAGCAAAACAAATACCAGCTGTTAACTTCGATGGAGAGAAATTTACGATTGCCATTTCTCAGTCAAACAATATTCAACAAGCGATGACCAATTGGTATAAAGCAAAAGCCAAAAAATTAGCCATACACTTAATAGAAAAATATACTGATAAACTTGGAATAGAACACAAGCAAGTCAAAATAAGCTCAGCAAAAACAAGGTGGGGGTCTTGCAGTAGTCGAAAGAATATAAATATCAACTGGAGACTTGTATTAGCTCCTTTACAAGTAATGGAATACGTTGTGGCACATGAGGTAGCGCACTTGAAGTATATGGACCACTCAAATAGCTTTTGGGATACTGTAGAAAAACTTCAACCAGAATATAGAATGTATAAAGATTGGTTAAAGCAAAATGGTCATCTAATCACTTTTTAAAATCACTCAACAAAATTCTTTCTGATATTATTCAATATTATTCCCAATTAATATTAAATATCAGTAAGTTGCAATTAGTAATTATAAAATGAACAATCAATCAAACTATTAGCAAACTATGACAACAGTAGAAATATCCAAGGTACTCTTCGGAATAGAATTATTCGATGAATTGAACGATGAGCAGAGATTAAAAATAGCTCAACACATGGACGTAAAAGAAATTAAGAAAGGCGAAATAATAGTAGAACAAGGTCAAAACCGTGACTGTCTATTTGTTTTACAAAAAGGTACTATTTCTGAATTTTCAACTAAGGAAAATGGTGCTACTAGGACAATAAATAGGTTCAAAAAGAACGAGGTATTTGGTGAAGGTTCTCTAATGGATAATTACCCCTACTCACTTTCTGCTAAAGCAACCACTGACTGTAGATTATTAGTACTGGACAGAAAAGATTACTCCAGAATGATGGAGAACCATACCAAGATAATGGTAAAATTAATTGCAGCAGCATCTAGAATGATTTCCAGGAGGATGAGAAATACATATAGTGGTGATAATATTGCAATGCGCTATTCTACTGGTGCAACAAGAACAGAAACTGATATGATTGGAGACAAATTAGTTCCCGAAGACGCACTCTATGGTATACAATCGCTAAGGGCTTCCGAGAACTTCAATATAAGTGGTATTACACTAAGACTATTCCCAAGATTTATAAAATCATTGGCAATGGTAAAGCAAGCAGCAGCCAGAGCTAATAAAGACTTAGATGAGTTAGAACCCAAAATAGCAGATGCGATTATTGAAGCTTGTGATGAAATAATGCAAGGAAAATATCACACTCACTTTATAGTTGATATGTTCCAAGGTGGTGCAGGTACTTCTACAAATATGAACGCAAATGAAGTCATCGCTAATAGAGCCCTAAAGTTAATGGGTAAGAAATTGGGTGAGTATGAGTATTGTCATCCTAATAATCACGTTAACTATGCTCAATCAACAAATGATGTTTACCCAACAGCTCTGAAAATAACTTTACTCCACTTCAATGAAAAATTACAGGTTGAATTAAAAGGACTAATAGAAGAGTTTGACAAAAAGTCAAAAGAGTTTTCTGGAATACTTAAAGTTGGTAGAACCCAACTACAAGATGCTGTTCCAATGACCTTAGGTCAAGAATTTGCTACTTTTGCGAACACACTGAAAGAAGAAATTGACAGACTAAATGAAAACGCTAGTTTGTTCAATGAGATTAATTTAGGTGGTACAGCTATAGGTACTGGGTTAAATGCTAACCCTAAATATAAGAAAATTGCTGTAAATCATCTGAAGGAAATAACAGGATATAAATTACGTTCTGCAGTTGATTTGGTAGAAGCTACTCAAGACACTGGTGCGTTTGTTATGTATTCTTCTGCATTAAAAAGATTAGCTATAAAACTATCTAAAATCTGTAGTGATTTGAGGTTACTAAGCTCTGGACCAAGAGCAGGTTTTTGGGAAATCAACCTACCAAAGGTTCAACCAGGTTCATCAATTATGCCAGGTAAGGTGAATCCAGTAATCCCAGAAGTAGTTAATCAGATAGCTTATAATGTGATAGGAAATGATTTAACAGTTACTATGGCAGCTGAGGCTGGTCAATTGCAGCTAAATGTAATGGAACCAGTAATAGCAGTAAGTATATTCGAAAGTACACTTCACCTTAAAAATGGCATAAATACTTTAGCTACTCGTTGTGTAAATGGTATTACTGCTAACGAAGATCATCTAAAACATTCCGTTCAAAATAGTATTGGTTTGGTTACTGCTTTAGTACCAAAGCTTGGCTATGAAGTATGTTCAAACTTGGCTAAGGAAGCTCTTACAACTAACAATAGTGTTTACCAATTAGCTCTAGATAAAGAGTTGATGACACAGAAAGAGTTAGATGATTTTCTTTCGCCTAAAAGAATGATATAGGAAACGCTTAGTTTTAATTACTCTTTAGCCGCAGGTTCTTGTTTGCTATCTTGCTTATTCAAGGATCTGCGCAATAGTATATAACCCAGCGCACCAGAGAATATAGACGCTAACAGAATTCCTGTTTTAGAATACATCTCTTGAGGTGCTCCATTTCCAAATGAAAGCGCAGAAATAAAGAGCGACATTGTAAATCCAATTCCTGTTAAGATAGAAACATAGTAATATTGTGAGAATGGAATATCTTTTTGTAAGCTAATAATACCAAATCTTTCTGCAGCCCAAACGAACATAGAAACACCGATTTGTTTACCAACAAATAAACCTACAAAAACCCCTACCGTTACGGGGTTAACAAGCACTCCAAGGTAGAATTTCTCAAAGTGAATACCAGCATTAGATAGTGCAAAAAGTGGCATAATACCAAAAGCCACATATTCATCTATTCCCCTTTCTAATCTAAGTAATAGCGGTTGAACCTTATCTGATAATAAGTCAATATTGTATAAAGCATCAGCTTCATACTCTGTTAAAAAGTCAGTCTTCTGATTAAATAATTTTGACTTGAACTTATCCCAAAGCCCCTCTGTATTTTCTACAAATTTAGATTTGTCTATAAGAGCATAAGAAGGTATAGTAAATGCAGTCAGTACACCTGCAATAGTAGCGTGTACTCCCGATTTCAACATTGTGAACCAAACGACTCCACCAAGTATGAGATAAATTAATGGGTTAATAACCTTAATTCTATTCCCCACATACATAATAAATATGAACAAGAAACTGATAAGCAAATAAAATAGATTAATGGTTGAAGTATAAAAAATAGCGATAACTATTACTGCAGCTATATCATCTACTATAGCAAGGGCGGCTAGGAATATTCTCAGTGAGTTTGGTACTCGGTCACCTAGCATATACAATATACCCAATGCAAATGCTATATCAGTTGCCATTGGGATTGCCCAGCCGTGCATCCCATCTCCACCAATATTAAATGCAGCATACAAACCTGCAGGGATTAATATCCCACCGAGCGCCCCAACAATTGGTAACATTGACTTCCTTACAGTAGAAAGTTCACCAATTAGGATTTCACGCTTTATTTCCAATCCAACTAAGAAAAAGAAAACTACCATAAGTAAATCATTTATCCAATGGTGAAGACTTTTATCTAACATAAAGTCGCCAATACCTATTCTGAAATGAGTATGCCATAGGTCAAAATATGATTCCCACCAAGGAGAATTTGCCCATATCATAGCTATCAAAGTACATATTATTAGTACTATACCACTTGAAGAGGCATTTGCTGTAAATTCTTGGTAAGTTCTTGCAATTGGGACTTCACTTTTAGCTAGGTCTATTTTCTTTTTCATTTAATAAGTTTTATTGAAATTGTAGATTTCCATGTCCATCAAGATAATCAAACAGTTGGATTATTTTAATATTCT
Source organism: Bacteroidota bacterium (assembly GCA_040264895.1). Taxonomy (GTDB): domain Bacteria; phylum Bacteroidota; class Ignavibacteria; order Kapaibacteriales; family UBA2268; genus PGYR01. The sequence goes on along the minus strand of JBDQHL010000004.1, from coordinate 19,220 downwards.
GAAGAAAATTTATAAAAACGACTCCTCGTTATTATTTTAATCATTTTTTCGTAATTTATTCATTATTTAAAATTCAATTGTGATAAAATCTATGGCTAAGCAAAAATCTAGTAGTGCAAAGAAACCAATGACCACCAGAACGAAGGATATTATTTTTATATCTCTTATTTTTGCATCTGTATATATATTCCTAGGAAGTGCTATATCAGGTGGGGGTTTCAACGCATCGGATAATCTTGCATCATACTCTTTTACCAATTACTTAGAAAAAGCAGACCAAGATGGTGAATTCCCTCTTTGGGTTCCATATATTTTCAGTGGAACTCCTTCTTATTCGGCTATGTTGACTACTGGTGACAGATGGTGGGACTTTGCTTATCAGATCATATTTGGTTTTGCTCTTATCTTCAAATTCTTATTCAACAGCGACACCGCAAGGGTTGCGTTCTGGTTTGCACTCTATGGAGCTGGTATATATTGGATGATGAGGTCGAAAGAGAAACTGCCCTCCGTGGCTTTCTTCTCTGCATTTGCTGCAATTTTTTCTACCGCAGTTATTACCTGGATTATGATAGGACACAATACAAAACCAATAGTACTTGCTTGTCTGCCATTTACCTTTATATTTGTCGAAAAGCTACGAGAGAAATTTAGTCTGATTTACTTATTGCTACTTGTTCTGTCACTTCACACAATGTTGGAGGCAGGTCACGTTCAGATGATATTCTATTCTGCATTAGCTTTAGGTATATATTTAATTTTTGAAATTATCAGCCGCGCAATTAGCAAAAAAGACCCGATGAGTATAGCCAAAGTTGCTGGATATTTGATTGGTGCTACTATTATTGCATTTATCATGTCATCCGATAGATATTACTCTATGCTCGACTACACAGAACATTCTACTCGTGGTTCTGCTCCATTAGTACAAGAAGGGGATGATGCCAGAGATGAGTCCGGTGGCAATTCTTACGATTACGCAACTATGTGGTCATTTAGTCCGGGTGAAATGATGGGGTTCTTAGTTCCCAACTATTATGGATTTGGGAAATTAGAATACGATGTGGACGAGAATGGCGGAACTATACTTTCACAAATAGCAAGACAAGACCCTAACAATAAGGTTCCTACTTATTGGGGACAAAAACCAATAGAAGATTCTGCCCCTTATATGGGGATTCTAATATTCTTCCTGGCTTTATTTGGAGTGTTTACAAATAGGAAAAATGTCTTCGTGCAGTTCTTGGCATTTTTGTCATTGTTTGCATTGTTATTGTCATTCGGATATACCTTGCCAATACTCTATGACTTCTTCTTTTACAATGTGCCTATGTTCAATAAGTTCCGAGCGCCATCAATGATATTGGCTTTGGTTCATTTCGCATTTCCTATTTTAGCTGGCTATGGGGTATCTTCCATAATTAGCTGGAGAAAAGAAGGAATGGATAAAGACAAGAAGAAAACATTGAATATATTTTTAATTACGATTGGTGCTTTCTTTGCATTAGCAGTAATTTATAATATTGGTTTTGAATCTAACTACAAGTCTTCTGTTACAAACTCTGATTTTGTAAAAAACAGAATGTTACAAAGTATGCCAGATCAGTACAAAGAGCAATTCAAAACAGAATACTCTGATTTTGTTTGGTCTAATATGATGAGCGACTGGTTCAATAATGCAGTTCTAATGTTATTAGCTGGTGCACTGATTTACTTGTTTACTACAAATAAGATTAAAAAGCCAATACTGATGGGTGGATTAATATTTATACTAGTATTTGATTTATGGAAGGTAGATAGTCGCCCAATGGATGTCGCAGAAAGATCGATTACAGACCAAGTGTTCCACTCCAAAGATTGGATTAACTTTATCAAGCAAGATACTGAGGAAAAATTCAGAATAGCTGATTTTGTATCGCCTACACCAAATGCGGCAGCTTTTTGGTTATTAGAAAATGTTGGTGGGTACCATTCAGCTAAGCTTAGAGTTTACCAAGATATGATGGATGTAACTTCTGGTGGAAGTACTTCTGGTGTTACTAATCCATTTATGTGGAACTTACTAAATGTAAAATATATAATTGATAGAAGACAAATACCTGGTATGAGGCCTGTGTTCCAATCGCAACAAGAACAAGCATTTGTTTATCTAAATCCTTCTTATTTGCCAAGGGCTTTCTTTGTTGATAGCGTTGGCGTTAGTGATGGACTTTCTATTCTACAAAAAATGCAATATGGTCAAGGTGTGACTACGAATTTCGACCCAAGAAAAATTGTATTTTTAGAAGAAGGAATTGACAATAACATACAACCAACTACAGAAGCAAATAGTGTAGAGATAACAGAATATAAGAATGAAAAAATTACTCTGAAAGCAAATGCTACTGGAACAAACTTTTTGTTACTTAGTGAAGTTTACTTTCCTAATTGGCATGCTTATGTAGATGGTAATGAAGTAGAAATTGTCAAGTCAAATTACTTTATGCGTGGATTAGTATTAGACAAAGGAAGCCACACAATAGAATTGATATACGAATCACCTAAGTTTGAAACTGGGAAAACAGCTTCGCTTGTCACTAATATATTAGTTGTGTTAGCATTATTTGGCTCTCTGTTTATGTTATGGAAAGAGGAAAAAGAAAAAGGAGAAGCTAAAGCTGAGTAAGTCTTCAAATTAGTAAAGGTTTACTTCGTTATAGGTTAAAAACAAAATATAGATTTATGGATAGCAACGAACAAATAATAGATTTTTTTGCAAAGCTTGTCAACAACGAAGGTGTGCTTACAATTCCCGAAGATGTATTCTTGAAAATGGAAAAAGATTATGGCACTCTTCTAAAACAAGAATTTAACCATTCTCGGTTATTTAGATTACCAGAGTTCGAAATAGAGTTTTTCCACTGGCTAAAAGAAAAAGATACTCTTGTGTGGAATGACCTATGGAAAGATGAAGAAGATCCTTACATAGTTTCTATAGAATTTCTCCCTCGTTTATTAGAAAAAGATGGTCGTGGATTTCCAATTTGCGACTTGCAAACTATAGACAATTACTACTTTGCACCTCAATTAATGGTAGATGCTGAATCTGATGTAATGGTAGAAGCAGCAAAAACAAGATTTATAGAGCGAAAAGGACTTACTCCCAGCCAACTTCTTGCATTAGAGATCCACTATGGTGGAATTGATATATGGCATTTTGCTTATAAACATGAAATAGAATTGCAAGAAGCCAAAAAAGCAGTTGCTACTTTGGTTGAAGATCAAGTATTAGTTCATTTAACTGATGCAGAGCACCTGGCACCAATATTGGAGCTGTAAATGGTTGTCATGAAATTTGGTGGCACTTCTGTTGGAACTTCTGAGTCTATCAGATTAGTCGCTAGTGCTATTGAAAGTCAACCAGGAAACAAGCTTGTCGTTTTATCAGCAAATGCTGGTGTAACAGATGCACTAATTGAGCTAATTGGATACCTGCCACATAATCAATCTGAAGCGAAAAATAAATTAAAACAAATTAGTCTAAATGTATTCTCGATTTGCGATGATTTAGAACTGAAAGATGCCGAAAAAGAACAAATACAAAAATACATTGCTGCGATAGAAAAGTTAATGGAAGGTATTGCTTTATTAGGATTCATCTCTGAAAAAGTAGCTGATAAAATTGTATCATTCGGTGAGCGGATATCAACTAGTATTTTTTATAGCTTTTATTCTAAAAACCATAAATGCTCATTACTTGATATCACAGATCATTTGATTTATAACAAAGTTGATGGAGTTTACCTACTTTCTAGTTCTGATGATATTAAAAATAAACTCTTAAACTCTGGTATAATTATAACACAAGGGTTTATATGCAAAAACAATGAAGGCAAAATCTCCAATCTTGGAAGGGGTGGTTCAGATTATTCCGCATCTATTCTTGCAGCTGAGTTAGGTGCTGAAGAGTTACAGATATGGACAGATGTATCAGGTGTTATGACTGCTGACCCTAAGATAATAAAAAACGCCAAAACTAAGGACTATGTCAATATAACTAACCTAAGTAAAATGGCTTTCTTCGGAGCAAAGGTAATTCATCCAGACACCTTAAAGCCAACTATGAAAACCGGAATTCCTGTCTCAATTAGAAATACTTTTCAAGCTTCAGAAAAAGTAACACACATAACAGAAGGACGAAAGGATAATAATCCAGCAATAACAATAAAGAAAGGGTGCTATGTATATACGTTGGTATCTAAATCAAAAGAAGATCTATACTTAACTAATAAATATATGTCCAGCTTAGTAGTAAAGCATAATTTAAATTTACTAACTACTTTCCACTCCGATGATACAGTGAGCTATGTATATGAGAAAAATATAGATGATTATATAGAGATTAATAAATCTATTTCGAGTGAAAAAATAGACTTACTGTATATTTGTGAATTGAATGATATTAAAATAAATGTTATATTAAAAAATATAAATAAACTAAACCCAAAACGGATAGATTTGGATTTAGATAAAAAAACTTTACTTTTGTTAACGAGTGCCAATAACAAACTGAGTAGGTATAGTGAGTTTCACGATTTGTTATTGGATATGTAGTAAAATAATAATACTCCTATATAAAAGGTCATACATTTATTGTTGACTAGTCTACCTCTTTATCATAAACTTCTTAGTTACTTAGCTCTTGCCATCTGATATATTTATGAAGTAAGCACCACTAGAAAGATCCGAAATATCTATCGATATTTGGCTTCCATTTGCATCTACCGTTCTTAATATATTCCCCTCTATATCAGATAGAGTTAAAGTATTATTCAAGTAATTTGGTAGCTCTATGTTTAATCTGTTGCTTACTATTGGTTGAGGGTCTAAAATTCTAATTTCTCTAGTACCTGAGTCCTCTATTGAAGTTATAGCACCAGCACCGTTATATTCAAACCAGTTTCCTTTTTTAGGAAGTGTAATTGGACCAATATCAGAAATTCTTTCTTTAGTTTCTTTATCGTACCACACGATTTCGAACGTGACATTATCTTCACCTGCAACAACTCTAAAATAATCACCCTTATCTTTTCCTCTATCTAATTCAAGTGAGTGATACTCCGAACCCCACGAGTCTACTGGTGGCATCATCTCTAGCTAATACAACAAATCCACCACCCCACTCTCTCACTTCATCAAAATCATAAGAGCTATTATGAATATATTCAGTTCCCCATTTTCTAAGTGGTGCAGCCATATATCCTTCACTAGTGACATTTTTTGAGTTTAAAACGTAGACTTTTACTGGGTCCTTAGAGATAATCCTAACACCTTTGCCAATAACTTCTTCAAAATCATATATTTCTGCATCCCAACTAAGTCCGCCTTTGACGGAGGAAAATTCTGTTGTTTCTCCTCTCTTCACACTTTTAGTCACATTTAAAGCTAATTCCTCATTATATACGGTTACTTCAGTGTCAAATCTTGAAGTAACATAGATAGCCAAGTTTTGAGTTGGTTGTTGTTTGTAATCATTATAAGGAAAAGCAACGAAGAATATCTTACCTTCATTGTCTCCATGTTGCACTAAACTTTGAACATTTTGTTTAATAACAATCTCATTTTTTGCACTCAAAGTAATGAAACTGGTTAATAGTAATAGTAGTACAATTCTCTTCATGGTATCTTTTCCAAATTATTTATTTAGCTAAATATATGGATAATTATTTGAATTAGAAAATTTGCTTTTAAATAAGATTGTAACTAATTCGTATAATTATTATATTATAGAAACCGAAAATTAACATACATAGAAAAAATTATGGAAGATATTAAAAGATTAGAAGAGTTTCAGGCAAAAATCGACGCTGGCGAAAAAATAGAGCCAAAAGATTGGATGCCTGATGCATATCGTAAGAACTTAGTTCGAATGATGTCACAGCATGCTCACAGCGAGATAGTTGGCATGCTACCAGAAGGAAACTGGATTCAAAGAGCTCCTTCATTGAGACGTAAATTAATCGCTACGGCAAAAGTGCAAGACGAAGCTGGGCATGGTTTGTATTTGTACTCGGCTGCCGAAACGTTAGGCACACCACGAGAGCAATTATTAGCAGACCTACATAGTGGTAAAGCAAAATATTCATCTATATTTAACTACCCGACTTTAACATGGGCAGATATGGGTGCTATTGGCTGGTTAGTAGACGGTGCAGCAATGGTAAATCAAGTTAGCTTAATCGGTACTAGCTATGGACCTTATTCGAGAGCTATGGTCAGAATATGCCGTGAAGAGGCATTCCACAACAGACAAGGATATGAGATAATAGCTGAGCTTTGTGCAGGAACTGAAGAGCAAAAAGAAATGGCTCAGGATGCACTTAATCGTTGGTGGTGGCCTGCTATCATGATGTTTGGCCCATCTGACAAGGATTCTACTCACTCAGACCAATCACTTAAGTGGAAGATAAAAGCTGAAGGTAATGATTCATTAAGACAAAAGTTCATCACTATGACTGTTCCACAAGCTCATGCACGTGGCCTGACAATTCCTGACGAAGATTTGAAATACAATGAAGAAACCAAACAATGGGAATTCGGTGAAGTTGATTGGGATGAATTCTTCAATGTCATCAAAGGCAATGGAATAATGAACAAAAAGAGATTAGCTGACAGGAATGCCGCTCATGACAATGGGAAATGGGTTCGCGATGCTGCAGATGCATATAATAAGAAGAAGAAAAGTAAAGTAGCTTAACTAGAAAGATAACAAAAGAAGAAAACATTATGACTGATACTAATCAAGATACACAATGGCCACTTTGGGAAGTATTCGTACAACCTAAGTCTGGTCGCCCTTATCAACATGTAGGTAGCCTACACGCAACTGATGCTGAGCATGCTTTACAAAATGCGCGCGATGTATATTCTAGAAGACAAGAAGGAGTTGCAATCTGGATTGTTCCTGCTGAACATATAGTTGCCAGCACACCCGAAGATGTAGGTCCTTTCTTTGATCCAGCAAATGATAAGGTTTATCGACACCCAACATTTTATAAGATTCCAAAAGGTGTGAACGTTGACGTACACTGATGATAAATTAAAAAATGCTGTAAGGGAATATACCATAAGATTAGCAGACGATAGAATGATATTGTCACAACGTTTGTCTGAGCTTTGTGGTCATGGTCCCATATTGGAAGAAGATATAGCTACTACGAATACAGCTCTTGACCTATTAGGTCAGGCTAAGTTGTACTATGAGAAAGCAGCAGAGTTGACTAACGAAAATACAAGTGCTGATGATTTGGTATTTTTTAGAAATGAAAGAGAATTCACCAATGTTCAAATAGTTGAACAAGACAATGGTGATTTTGCTCACACTATATTCAGACAGCTATTGTTCGATGTGTATGAGATATTACTCTACTCCGACTTAGTAAACAGTAAAGATGAAGACCTAAAAGCTATAGCTGCTAAAGCAATCAAAGAAACTAAATATCACTTACGCCACAGTCGCGATTGGATGCTAAAACTTGGTGGCGGCACAGAAGAAAGTCACAGAAGAATGAAAGATGCTGTAGACTGGTTTTGGAGTTATTCAGGTGAACTTTTTTACTCGGATGAAGTTGATGAACTTCTAATAAATGAAGGGATTGCCCCAGATATGAGTAAGAAGCGTGATGAGTACTATAAGACAGTAAATAAAATATTAGAAGAAAGTGAACTAGATGAAATGGATCCTGATGTATGGATGCAGTCTGGTGGAAGAAATGGAAGACATAGCGAAAGCTTAGGTCATATCCTTGCTGCTATGCAATATCTGCCTAGGTCTATGCCTGATGCTAAATGGTAATAACTGAAGAAAACATATTAAAAATACTCGAAAATGTTAGCGATCCTGAGATTCCTTATCTCAGCATCGCTGACATGGGTATATTGCGTGGAGCCAGAATCGAAGAAGATGTAGCTATTATCACCGTAACACCTACTTATTCTGGTTGCCCAGCTATGTATGAAATCCGAAAAAGAATAGTAGAAGAACTAAGAGCTAATGGAGTAGAAAGAGTAAAGGTAGAAACTGTACTTTCTCCAGCATGGACTACTGACTGGATGAGTGATGAGGCTAAAGAAAAACTAAAGGAATCAGGAATAGCACCTCCTGGGAAAACAAATGAATTCAGCATTGACAATATTCTGAATAATACCGACTCTGTTGCCTGTCCATTCTGCAACTCTGACAATACAGAGATGAGGGCTGAATTTTCTGCCACTGCTTGCAAATCACTATATTTCTGCAATGATTGTGATCAACCCTTTGAACATTTTAAATGTCATTAGTGTTAATCACATTACACTCCACTTTATATATTTAGAATATTAATCAGTATCTTTATTGAAAACAACAAAGACAAAATGCAAGATACTTTTTTACAAGATATAGTAAATCACCTAAGTCAGAACCCAAAGAAATTACCATCCAAATACTTCTATAATCAAGAAGGTAGTAAACTATTCCAGATGATAATGGACATGCCAGAGTATTACTTAACAAACTCAGAATATGAAATATTGGAAACACAATCAGAAGAAATATACCACACAATTGACAGTACAAAGAAATATGAGATAGTCGAATTTGGAGCAGGTGATGGTAGTAAAACAAAGCTACTACTCAAAGAGTTTCTAAAACATCAGCCAGATTTAATCTATTCACCCATTGATATTAGCAAATCTGCATTAGATGGATTAGAATCAAACTTTAAAAAAGACTTGCCAAACCTTAATATTAACCTCCACAACAATGATTATTTTTCAGCATTAGAATCTTTATCTAAAAAAAATACAACAAAAATTGTATTATTCCTTGGTTCAAATATTGGGAATTTCAAAGATGAGCAGGAATTCGAATTTCTTAAAGCAATCAGCCAAAACTTAACCAAAAACGACTACATATATATTGGGTTTGACCTAAGAAAAGATCCGAACATAATATTAGACGCATACAATGATAGGACAGGCATTACAGCCAAGTTCAACCTAAATTTACTTCAAAGAATAAACGATGAGTTGGGTGGCAATTTTGATTTGACTAAATTCAAGCATTATCCTACTTATGACCCATCTACAGGTGAAGCAAAAAGCTATCTGATTAGTATGGCTAAGCAGAAAGTTATAATTGGAGCACATGAGTTTCAATTAGAATATGCTGAACCCATATTTATGGAAGTATCGAAGAAGTACACAGAACAGCAGACAGAGGAATTAGCTGCTAAAACTGGCTTTAAGAAAATAAAAAACTTCTATGACTGTAGGCATTTTTTCGCTGATTCACTTTGGGCAGTTACTTAGTCTAATAATTTTTTATAAAGCTTGTGACCATTCAGAGCAAAGTTTTTAAAATAACCAGTGTACCATTGATTGAGTGATATTCCCCTTCTTTCAGAAGCCAAAATATCAGCTTTTTCACTGATTCCACCAGTTCTGATAACGTGAAATTCATTACTTAAACTGATCTCAGATACTGTACTTGCGGCCTTTTCAGCTAACTCAAGAGAAACCATTTTTAATGGTTCGCCAGACACACCCCCACCAAAAGTATTATAAAAGTAATAATAATGGTGTTTTTCTTTTCTGTCTATAAAATTCTCTAAATCTTTGTATCGGGTAGATGTATTTCCAAAGTTAACACCACCATAACCCATATCAATTAATAATTTTGTAACTTCTTCTACTTGAGCGATATTGGTATCGTTGGAAAGCTTTACGATTACGGGTAGATTTCTTTCGGTATTCTTAATGAAGTTCGTTGATATATATTCTAATCTATCTATCAATCCTTGTTCTAAATTATTGTCAACTGACTTTCCTTCTACATTAGGGCAGCTTTCATTTATCTCTATGAAATCAACGTCTGCCAACATATACATCTCCATTCCTTTGACTATATTCTTAAGTGCTATTTCTTTTGTATCAGTAGAGTCGTAGGATAATGATGCGCCAACAGGACATCCATTCATTTTGTTTATTTTACTAAGTCTTGCAGCAACTACTTCGTGCCCTGGGTTGGGAAGCCCCATCCAGTTAATTGCAGCTTCTGAGCGAGGAAATGGCAAAAATGGATGCTTAACCTTGTGTTTTATATTTCCTTCGCGATTGTGAAATGTTGTAGTCCCGGCAAGAAAAGCACCTGCACCTTGGTTTGCTACTACCTGGTAACCATAACCCAGTTTGAACATACCAGCAGCGTTGAATATTGGTGAGTTGAAAGTAATATCCCACAGTTTTACCGAGTGATTATCACTAAACACAACTCTGTTGTCAAGTGAGTCTTGAACATATTTTTTTAGAAACTCTCTTTTACCTAACGAGGCTATGCGTGATGCAGCATCTGCTGGCAAGTAAGCTATCATTGGCCTTAAGTGGTGTTCCAATTCAGATATAGTTTCTAACATACTCATAACAGTTCTTTCCTAAGTCTCGCGACTGGTATTTTTAATTGTTCCCTATATTTGGCTATTGTCCTTCTTGCTACATTGAAACCGTGATCCTTCATAAGAGTGCTTAGCTTTTGGTCACTATATGGCTTTTGTTTGTTCTCTTCTTCAATTACTTCTTTTAGCTTTTGCTTTATTATTCTTGTAGAAACTTCTTCGCCTTCATCATTTGGTAGTGATTCACTAAAGAAATATTTTAGTTCGAATGTACCGAAATCTGATCTTACATATTTCCCATTTACTATTCGGCAAACAGTAGAAATATCTAAGCCAGTTTCTTCTGCGACAGTTTTGTATATCAATGGTTTTATTCCCATTTCGCCTACATCGAAGAAATCTTTTTGTAAATGAGCTATGGCTGTCATCACCAAAAGCATTGTATGTTTTCTTTGCTTTATAGCTTGAATCAAAAACTTAGCGTCATCATATTTTTTCCTTATCCAATCTCTAGTTTCCTGATTGTATTTTCTGTACTTCACTTCCTTACGCATTTTTTCGTAAGCTTTGTTCAATCGTAATTCAGGAATGGTATTATCATTAAGTGAGATTAACAATTCACCTGTCTCATCCTCTCTTTTAACCATGTAATCAGGGGTGACAGTATTAATTTCATTTTGGAAATCGTGTCCACCTGGTTTGGGGTTCAAACCACGTATAACATCTAATACTTTCTTTAGGCTTTCTTCGCCGATTGAAAGCTCTTTCATTATAGCTTTGTAATGCTTCTTTGTGAACTGTTCATAGTAATCACGAAGTATCTCGAATGCTAAATCTTCATATTCAGTAGGGTCTAATTTGTTATCCAATTGAGAAAGCAAACACTCTTGTACTGAACGAGAACCAATACCAGGAGGATCTAAATGTTGAATATAATAAAGTAAATTCTCAGCTTGTTCTAACGTTACATCATCAAAAGTATCGAAAAGTTCTTTGTTTTTTACGGGGATAAAATTATTTTCTTCTTTGCTTTCTACTGTTCCATTTTCACTTGTCTCGTCATTTAGTACTTCGCTAATAAGAATAACATCATCATTAGATTCCTCTTTCTCTTCATTCGTATCAGAGGTTCTAATATAATCTCTTTCTGAAGCATCTAAAGCATATTCTAATGCGGGGTTTGTGTACTCATTCTTCTGTACAGTGCCATTAGTTTTAGATTTGTTATACTCTTGCTCTAAGTGAAAGTTCAGCTCAGCGATTCTTTGGTTTGTCTCACCCACTATCTCTTGCATGTCGCGTCGTAAGTAACCATCGTTATCAACATTACCAATTATTTGCTCACCTAATAGGTATTCTTCTTTGGTAAAGTTAAGCAATCGCAATTGTGACACCAAGCTTTCAGACTCAGAGGTGTTAGATTTGAATGGCATATCCTGATCGTCGTCGTAATCATCGGCCGAATAATTAGGATTTCTGTCAGTGTCTTTAGTTCCGTCCCACATGAGCTTTTGAAACTCAAAAGGGTCGTTACTTTCATCAAACTGTTTTGCTTCCTCTGGTCTATTCTGCAACTCTTCCCTAACTGAGCTGTTGTCATCATCACTGTTATTATGAGTTATTTCTATTTCTTCGAAGTCATCCTCATCGAAAGAAGATTCTTCTAACATCGGGTTTGCTTCTATCTCTTGCTGTACATGTTGTTCCAGCTGCACCAAAGGCAGTTGTAGCAACTTAAGATATTGTATCTGCTGCGGCGTTAGAGTCTGCGAGAGACTCGTTTTCATGTTTAATCCAAGTTTCAATATATTCCCCCATATATTATTTAACTTGTTCTAAAAATTTGCTTGTCCATTCCTTGCCAAATCTTCTTTCCAATGCTTCTTTCACACTATCGGCAAGGTGTATGTCGTTAGCTCTTCCATTCAATCTACCTGGCTTGCATTCCTTTATTCTATCGTAATACAAGTAATCGCCTCCAAAATCACCGACCCTAATTGGGTATAAGTGGCAGGAAACTGGCTTTCTGAAAGAAGATTCGCCATTGTGATATGCTTTTTCAATAGCACATTTGGCTATGTCGTCGTCACCATAGTAAACAAAAACACAATCTTTGTGTTCTATACATCTGGTGTATTTTCCATCTTCTTTTTCTTCTATGAAGCCATCTCTTTCAATAATATCAATTGACCTTTTATCAAGATATTTTTTAGCTGCTTCATAGTTCCTTTCCATCTCTTCGACTTCTTCTTCTAAAACTGGAGCCCCGTGGTCGCCTTCAAAAGTACAACAAGCACCCTTGCATTTGACTATGTCGCAGGCAAAGCGAGCATTTAGTACTTCTAAATCTACTAAAACATTGTCTATTTTTTTCACAAAATCGCCAACCCTTAGAAATAATTGTGCCAAAGTTTAATTACAAGATAAAAATTATTTTATTAAATAAAAATCAAATTCATCTTTTTTTAAATTTTCTTTAGAAAATTAACTTTTTATTCATAATTCATTTAATTTTAGCAATTAGATTAGTTTCTGTTATTAATGTAAATTTGTGCTGTAATTAAGTCATAATTTTCGATAATAATATCACTAAAAATATAATCTCAGATATAAAAATCAGATGGAAAGCATCGCCAAAGCTATGGTTAATTAGCTCAGTATTGTTCGCAATAGCTATACTTTTGCCCCTATCTAGCATATTTTTGTCTGTAGGCCAACAGCCAGGTAGTGGCTGGGATTATATATTTGATGGATTAATATGGCAATACACTTACAACACCACTATTTTGGCCTTGGGTGTCTCAATTTTCACATTAGTCTTTTCGGTTATTCCAGCATGGATAATCGCTAATTATAAATTCCCAATGTCAAATATTGTTAGGTGGGCAATGGTGCTACCACTCTCAATTCCTACTTATATCATAGCATTCATCTATGGCGATATATTTAGTTTCGGTGGTGAATTCTACTCTATTTTTTATAGCCTATTTGGGTTAGAAATTAGCTCCATATACTTTGACATTTTTAAGATATACTATCTTATACCAATACTTTCTTCTGTTCTCTACCCCTATGTCTATCTTACGGCATTGGATTCTTTTGAAAATAGTAACAGAAACTTTATCGAATCAGCTCAATTATTAGGCAAGAGCAAGGCATCTGTTTTCACAAAGGTGGCACTAACATTGTCACGACCTGCTATCGCTTCAGGGCTATTCTTAGTCAATATGGAATTACTGAATGACTATGGTGCTATGGATTACTTTGGTGTCCAAACCTTCACTACAGGGGTTTTCAGAACTTGGTTCGGAATGAATGATTTGCCAACTGCACTTCGCTTGGCATTACTCCTATTTGCTGTAGCATTTGTTTTCATTTACATAGAAAAACTATTCCGTAGAAGAGCTAAGTATTATGAAGAGGGCAACAATCCTCCGAGTGATTTACAAAATATAACTGGATGGAAGAAGTGGGGAGTATTGCTCACCTGCACTATTCCAGTTTTAATAGGTTTTATAATTCCTATAATGAAGTTAGTTTATAATGCTATTGATAATATTTCGAAAATTGATATTCCTTATTATCTATCAGCGGTTAGCAATACTGCAATACTTTCAGTTATTACTGCCATAACAGTTGTAATTATTTCTATATCTATTGTTTATAGCGAGCGAACAAATAAATTTATGACTGTTAAAAAACTACTTTCACTTGCAACTGTTGGTTATGCGATACCAGGAGCAATAATTGCGGTTTCAATGCTCTATTTCCTATCAGGAATAAATGATACTTTTGGGTTGTTTGCTTTTGGCTCTGTATTCGTGCTTATCTATGCTTATAATATCAGATTTATGGCGACTGGTTATTCACCAATCAAGTCTCTATCCGATAAGAATGGAACAAATTCCTACGAATCTGCTAAGCTAATGGGTTATTCTGATTTCAACACTTTCAGGAAGGTAGAATGGAATATAATAAAACCAGCAGTATTAACAGGACTTTTAGTTACATTTGTAGAAGTGCTGAAAGAATTGCCATTAACATTAATACTGCGCCCCTTTGATTATGACACCGTAGCTACAATAGCATATCAGTATGCTAAAAATGAAATGGTAAAAGAGGCGTCTCTTTATTCACTTACAATAGTAATAATATCAATGATTCCAATTTTTCTATTAGTTAAATCGAAGAAGAAAGTATGAGCTACTTTTCAGTCAAAAATATAGTAAAAAGCTTTGGTAACACAGAAGTTCTTCATGGTGTTTCATTCACTATGTCGAATAGCAAAAGAGTTGCCTTAGTTGGCAAATCTGGTAGTGGCAAAACCACAATTTTAAGAATTATAGCTGGACTAGAAATTCCAAATAGTGGTGAAGTAGAAATAGCTGGTAAAAAGGTCAACTCTTCTAGTGATTATACCAAACCAGAGGACAGACATTTTGGCTATGTGTTTCAGAACCACACTCTATTTCCACACCTCAACATATTACAAAATATAACTTTTGGAATATCAGACGAAAATAAGGGTAGAAAAAAAGAAATAGCATTAGACTACCTATCAATGCTCGGACTAGAAAGCAAGCTAAAGAACTACCCACACGAGCTATCCGGTGGAGAAAAGCAAAGGATTTCAATCATTAGAACTCTGGCGGCTAAACCCAAATTATTATTGTTAGACGAACCCTTCAGTAACTTAGATAAAAGTACCAAGGAAAAGCTGAAAGAAGACTTGAAGTCCATACTAGACAAAGAGCAAATACCGACTATCATGATTACCCACGACGCCGAAGACTCATTCGATTTGGCTGATAAAGTGATATTATTAGATGGTGGCAAAATAGCAGCCGAAGGAAATCCCGAGGAGCTATATAACAAACCAATAAACGAGCACTCTGCAAATTACTTCTCTGAGTCAACAATACTAGAAAGAAACGACAACCAACATTTTTTTGAAGCGATAAACTGCAACGCTAATAGAATCTGCATTCCAACAAACAGTGTCAGATTCAAAGAAGAAGGCCAACCTGCAAAAATTACAAACAAACGATTTGTAGGCAATGGCTATTTGTATGAAATAGAGTGCCATGGCTCTGTGATAAAGCTATATTCACAAGTTAGCTATGACTATGAGGAAATCAATATTGAGATAGATAGTGGTGGTATTATCGTTTTTGAGTGAATTGTGGGGTAATATCATTCCCCCAAAACATCTTTCCACTTTTCTGATTCTGCATAATCTTTGATTTCTTTATTTCTAGATATTAAAAACTCTTTCAAATATAACAAAAAAAGGGCCGTGAAAGCCTTTTTTTAATTTATCGATTGTTTGACTGACAAACCAACTCCTTTAGGGGTTGAATATCTGTAGTTATACTATAACTGGACTCTTCGCTACGCTCTGAGTGACAGAAGTGGGTGAGCAACCCTCATTACAAGCAAGGTGCAGTAATCTCCTTTCAGATAGACGTGCTACACCCGCTCTGAACGATACATCATCCTTAATTGATATAAAGATGGCATTTCGACAAGTTTAATGGTCACATACATTATATAATATTTTTTGTGATTTATAAGAATTAGTTTACTCTAGCATAATTGTATTTTTAAATTATCATATAGGGTTTATAATGAGAAATTTCATTTTGCTGCTTTTTGCATTACTATTAGTTAGTTGTAACGAGGACTCTACTAGTCCAAGTAATGATTCAATAATTGGGGCATGGTATAAAGAATTTGATGATGTCTTTGAAAATTTTGGGAATAGTACAGAAGAAACTGTAGTATTTATAATTAATTTTAATTCTGATGAAGAATACTATGTATATACTCAGGAAGGTAATAATATAGAATTTAGTGGCGATGAAGTTGAATTCATTCTTGTCGATGATGAGTGTGACAGAAGTGAATCTATGACAGGCAGATTCAAAGCATATAATAATTCTTTACCTGTACCTTAGAGAGATAAAAAAAGCCACCTGTAAGGTGGCTTTTTCATTAAAAGTATACTTTTACTAACCTTATCACACCCTTTGAATAACAGCGGCATAACCCTGGCCAACGCCAACGCACATAGTAACTAAACCGAACTCTTTGTCTTGCTCAATTAGTTCATACATAGCTGTGCCGAGCAATCTTGCACCAGTCATACCGAGTGGGTGACCAATAGCTATTGCACCACCATTGGGGTTCAACCTTGGGTCGTCATCAGCTAAGCCCCATTGTCTTGTGCAGGCAAGTGATTGAGCAGCAAATGCTTCATTCAGCTCTATTATGTCCATATCGTCCATTGTTAGTCCTGCTTTCGCTATTGCTTGGTTCGAAGCCTCTACTGGGCCTATACCCATTATTCTTGGCTCTACACCAACCACTGCCGATGAGATAATCTTCGCTTTTGCAGTTAGTCCGTTTTTCTCTAGTCCATCTTCGTTTGCTAATAGCACCGAACAAGCACCATCATTCAGACCTGAGCTATTCCCAGCTGTAACTGAGCCGTCTTTTTTGAAGGCAGGTCTTAGCTTACCCAATACATCCGCCGTTGTACCAGGACGGATAAACTCATCTTTATCGAATATGATTGGGTCTTTCTTTCTCTGTGGTATTTCTACTGGCATTATCTCTTTTGCAAGGCGACCATTTTCAGTTGCGGCAGCTGCTTTTTGCTGTGACCAAGCAGCGAACCTATCTTGATCTTCGCGGCTTATACCATATTTTTCTACTAAATTCTCAGCAGTTACGCCCATTCCATCCGTACCGTACATATCGTGTAGTTTCTTGTTTACGAATCTCCAACCGAAAGCAGAGTCAAACATCTGAGCATCATTGCCCCATGGCTGTGCTGACTTTGACATAACGTAAGGTGCACGAGACATACTTTCTACTCCACCAGCAACCATAACATCCTCATCGGATAGCTTCAGTGCTCTAGTAGCGTGAATAGCCGAAGCCAAACCCGAAGAGCAAAGTCGATTAACCGTTTCGCCTGGTACCGTCTGTGGTAGCCCAGCCAAAAGTAGTGACATACGTGCTACGTTGCGGTTCTCTTCGCCAGCTCCGTTGGCATTGCCTAATATCACATCACCTATTGTGCTTGTGTCTAAGCTTGGATTTCTTTTTACTAATTCTGCTATAGTCATTGCAGCCATATCATCTGGTCTTACGGCAGCCAAAGTGCCTTTGAACTTTCCAACTGGCGTTCTGATTGAATCAACTATATAAGCATTTTTCATTTTTACTTCTCTTTTATTCTATTTTTTCAAACAATTTAAAATCTAATTTCTCTATTTCTGATTGTAGTGGTTTCCACTCTTCACTTAGGAAAATTTCCACCTTGTCAACTATCACATCAGACATACGCTCGACTCTGTCTGCCATCAATTTGTGTGAGCTATTTGGCTCTTCCATTCCAGAAGAAATATAATACCCAGCATAATTCATAATCTGATTGTAGCTAGTATTACGTCTAACAATACCTTTTAGTCCAGATTTGCCCCTTAAATATCCACGGATTGACTCTATGCTATCTTTCAAAGCTTTCATATCTTTCTTTATGCTATTTAATTCCAAATCTTCATTTGCTTCAAATAGTTTTTCATAAATTGAAATACGCTCTTCCACTTCATTTATCTTATCCATGGCTTCTGTTGCTTGCACTACGTTGCTATTCATATACTCAAATAGCTTATTTCTTTGTTGCATATCAGCTATATCGTACTCAATTCTTGGGTCGTACTTCACTTCAAATTCCGAAGAGTCTTTGCTATTCATATACTCAAATACAACCTTGTAATCACCTGGTAAAACTTGTCTACCACTAGGAGGAGTTCGCTTGTTCTTAGGCTTTTTAGAACCAGGGTTACGTATGCCATTTGTACTATAGTTCCAATACATTCTCTGAAGTGATGTATCTACCTTTGTGTACATAGTTCTAACTTCATTACCAATACTATCATATATTCTAATAGCCAGTGAATCTGATGATGGTTTGTCTTCGTTTTCTGTTTTTTCTTTTACTTTGTCGTTGTTATCTTTTTTCTTTTTGTCTTTTTTAGGCTTGTTTATGTAGAAAGTAAAGCGTGCCCCTGTTGGCTCATTCGTACCATCGAACATTGCCTTTCCACCAAACCGTGATCCCGACGGTTGCTTTTTAGCTACCATATAAGAGGTATTAACAGGGAATAATGTCAATGGTTTTTCCAAAGACTCTTCTCCGTCTGCAGCTATTTCTCTCAGTGGTGTTATGTCATCGAATATCCAAACAGCTCTACCAAAAGTCCCTATGACTAAGTCATTTTCTCGCTCTTGTATCGCCATATCCATAGTCGATACGCTTGGGTAGCCTTCCGTCCATTTCTGCCAGTTTTCACCTCTGTCAAAGCTAATAAAAAGTCCGAACTCCGTACCTAAGAACATCAGGTTCGGTTCTATTGGGTCTTGAATAAACGATAAAACATAAGATCCAATGCCCTTGCCTTTCACTAAGTTTGTCCAACTCTGACCAGAGTTAGTTGTGTGTAGCAAGTATGGTTCCCAATTATTACGGCGATAATCATTCGCCACAACAAAACATTCAGCTTTATCATAAACAGATAGCTTAACCTGTGGCAACCAAGAGCCCTCAGCAGCACCACCCAATCCGTTTGTCACATCAGTCCAACTTTCACCGTCATTCGTAGTCAGCTGAATCTTACCGTCATCTGTCGTTACCCATATCATTTTGTCGTCCAATGAGCTTGGA
Source organism: Bacteroidota bacterium (assembly GCA_040264895.1). Lineage (GTDB taxonomy): Bacteria > Bacteroidota > Ignavibacteria > Kapaibacteriales > UBA2268 > PGYR01. The sequence goes on along the minus strand of JBDQHL010000004.1, from coordinate 74 downwards.
GAAATAGCCAATATCGTTGTGTAATTCTCTGCACCAGTGGCATCGAAAGTCAGTCCACCACTCGAATCTTGCTT